>CBDUEA010000052.1:0-8626 GCA_965365965.1 uncultured Polaromonas sp.
CTCTATAGGCAGCAGTCCGAGCACCCACATGCTGAAGCGGCTCAGCCAACTAGTGCCGGGTTCATTTGGATAAATAATGGGCGGCGCTTGGCTACCTTCTTGGCTAGCTTGCCACTTCAGATCACCACTGTCTGTGAGCTGCACGCGGTAGGATTTTTGGGGAATCAACACCTCAAATGCCTGTTCTATTTGATTTGCCAGTTGGGGGCTGTCGATGATCACGCCCATTTCCGTGTTGAGCAAAGCAGAGCGCGGGTCAAAATTAAACGAGCCGACAAAAGCACGTGCACCATCAACCGAAAAGGTTTTGGCGTGCAAACTGGAGCCTGAGCTGCCCAGTGGATTCAGCCGCATGTGAGCGCTTGCTGGCGCAGTGCGTTGCATTTCGAACAACTCGACACCGCTCTGCAGCAGCGCTTTGCGGCGCTTGGCGTAGCCGGCGTGCACCAGTGGGACATCGGTAGCTTCATACGCGTTGGTCATCACACGCACTCGGATACCGTTCTGTCGCAGAGCAGCCATGGCTTGAACGCCTGCGGTGGTCGGTACAAAATAGGGCGACACCAGTGCCACAGAGCGCTGGGGCGTACCAATCACGTCAAACAATTGTTTGACCAACAATCCCGCTTGTTTGGCTTTGCCAAGTCCTTTGACCGGGTCATCGCTCACCAGTACGGTGTACGACCACTCCAAGGCCAGCTTCTGTTGCAGCAATTGCAGGATAAAAGGGGTGTTGCGTACGGCATGCGTGTATGCCCTAGCCCCATCGGATTGAGCGATACTTGTGGCTTGTGCCGCCAGAGCTTGAATCTCTAGTGCATCCACTGGGGGCAAAATGGCCTGTGCAGGGTAGGCCGACTCGCTGGCCCAGTAGCGGTCAAAGTCCTGCGAGACCTCAGGCACAACCGCACCTACAGCCAACACGTCCAAATCGCTGAACAACACACCGTCCGTTGCTCCAAAATACTCATCACCCACATTGCGCCCACCCAAAATACTGGCTTGGTTGTCTGCCGTGAACGACTTGTTATGCATGCGACGGTTGGCACGGCTAAAGTCTGTCAAATAGCCTAGGGCCTTGGGTTTGCGCACTACAAAGGGGTTAAACAGGCGTACTTCTATATGCGGGTGCAGCGTAAGTGCCGCCAACATGCCATCCATGCCTGAGGTGCCACCATCGTCCAACAACAAACGTACCTTCACGCCCCGGTCGGCAGCAGCAACCAATTCTTGTAGCAATAAAGTACCGGTTTGGTCAGCGTGCCAGATGTAGTACTGCACATCAAGGCTGCGCTCGGCGGAGCGCGCTAGCAAGACACGTGCCGCAAAAGCTTCGATCGGATCCGGCAGTGCAAGAATGCCGCTTTGACCCGTGTGCTGCAAGGTCTGCGGCAAAATCGCCTGACCCAATGCGGTTTGTGCGGCTTGCGCAGGCTCCAAAGCGTGAGATAAAGTCTTGTTAGGCATCGGTAGCGACGTGCAGCTCGTCAAAAGCGCAGCACACAAAAATGCAAAAAGAGTGCGCATCGTTTCATTTTTTGCGGAGTAGGGGAGCCTTGTCTTTGGCCATGAGATGGTCGGCCACTGCTCTGTAAGCGGGTAGGGACGTTGGGTCACTGGCAGCGTTTGCTGCTACTGGGTTGGAGGCAAAGCGAGCGATCACCATGTCTGCCTTCGGGTCGATCCAGATCGTTTGACCATGAACCCCGCGCGCAGCATAAGCACCGTGGTCATCATTGCTGACCCACCACATGCCGCCATAGCTCCAACCAGGCAGTAAGTTATAGCCGGCTTTAGCGAAAGTTTCTTTTTTACCGCCGTTGCGGATACTGGCGATAGCTGCAGACGGAATGATTTGCTCATTTCCGAGTTTGCCGTTGTTCAACATCAGCTGCCCTAGTCGTCCCATATCGCGCAGGTTGGCGTTGAAACCACCACCCGCAAACGGTGTGCCTAGCGAGTCAACGGTGTAAAAAGCCTCGCGCTCTGTTCCAATGCGGCTCCAGATGCGCTCTGAAAACTCTTGCGCTAGCGATTTACCCGTGGCGCGGGTTATGAGCCAGCCCAGCGTGTCGGCATTGACAGTTTTGTAGCCAAATGCCACACCATGCACACCTTTTTTCTTGACGGTTTGCAGAAACTCAAAATAGCTGCGTGGACCGGTGTAACCCGCAGGTTTGGGCAGCGGGCTACCTGCTTCGGCAAAAATCCAGACCTCTGCTTTCGGGTTTGCATAATCCTCAGAATAATCAAGCGCGGTTGTCATGTCCATCACTTGGCGGACCGTGGCATCACCAAAAGCACTGTTTTTCAATTCCGGAATCAGGCTGCCCACCAAGGCTTTGTCATTGAGCTTGCCTTCAGCGACCAAGACCTCGCCAAGCAATCCGGTGAGTGATTTTGTGACAGACATGGCACCGTGCAAGGTCTCGGGCGTCAAGCAGCCAGCGTAACGCTCATAGACGATACGACCCTTGTGCATGACGATGATGCCGTCGGTGTAGTTGGCATCAAACGCCTCCTTCCAGGTCATCTTTTTGTCTGCCCCCAGCGGGGTGAAACTGACTTGATCGAGTGAAGGGTCTGGTGAAGTGGCCAACTTAACTGCGCCGTGGCTGCCGTTGTTCACACCTGCTGTAGGCATCAGCTGGCGAAAGTTGCAAACCGTCCAGCGCAATTTGGGGAATGCAAAGTAATCGGGGTCGGTAAAGCGGATCGTCTTATCGGCGGACGGTGGAAAGCCTTGCATCCATCCCATGGTCTGTGGATCGGAAGCTTGAACCGAAAGCGTGGTTGTGGATTGTGCCATTGCTGCGCTACCAAAGGAATAGGTGGCAGCCAAGGCCAACGACAAAATGTGCTTCATGTGATTTCTTTGGTTAGGTTTGGATCGTGTACCCAGCTATAAACGATGCGACACTTGTTTTAATTGTATACATGACAAGCTAGCCCGATTACTATGAATCGGTTTTGACTTTTAGATATCTAAATACATAAATGTTATTTAACATAATATACATCGTATAAATCAGTATGAATGCTGACTCAGCAGTTAGATATTGAAATAGTGTTGTTTGATTAAGCTCCTCATAAACTAGATACAGCCATAGAGCCTTTTCATGCGATAATTCGAGGCTAACCCAATTGGTTAAGAGGATAAGTGCGTCGCATGGTGTGACGTGGCTGCCCAACACGACTCACAAGGAATTGAAATGAAAGCTGGAATTCACCCAAATTATCGCGAAGTTGTATTCATGGACATGTCCAACAATTTCCAATTTGTGACACGTTCATGCGTCAACACAAAAGAAATGATCACACTTGATGGTCGCGAGTTGCCTTTGTTCAAGCTCGACACTTCTAGCGAGTCACATCCTTTTTACACAGGCACACAAAAATCTGTGGACAACATGGGTGGCCGCGTTGAGCGCTTCCGTAACCGTTTTGGCAAAACTACTGCTAAAACAGAAACTGCAGCAGCTGAATAAGCTACATATAAAGCACTAGCTTCTAAAATATCAGGCAGCACGGCAGCAGAGTTTGCCGAGCTGCCTTTTTTTTATCTTTTTGAACTAAATGTCTGCTGCACCCAACCCAGCCATCGTAGCGCAAAGCGTCACGCGCCGTTTGCCGCGCCGAATTTTGCTGGTGTTTTGCTTGGCCTACATCTTGCCGGGCTTCATTGGTCGTGAGCCTTGGAAAAATGCAGACATCTCAGCTTTTGGATACATGCTAGAGTTGTTCAAGGGTCAAACGAACTGGTTTTCACCGCAGGTCATGGGGCAAACGCCTGAGATTACAGGGTTGCTGCCCTATTGGCTAGGTGCTTGGGCGATGCAAGTGGCCCCGAGTTGGATTGCGCCAGACTTTGCAGCGCGCATTCCTTTCATGATTTTGTTGGGTTTGACACTTTTAGCTACTTGGCATGGTGTTTATTATTTGGCACGCAGCCCAAGCGCCCTGCCCGTTGTCTTTGCTTTTGGCGGTGAGGCTAAACCCAAAGACTATGCTCGTACCATTGCCGATGGTGGTTTACTCGCGCTGATTGCCAGCCTAGGCTTAGCTCAGTTTTCGCATGAAACGACGCCTGCGCTGGCGCAGCTGTGTTTCACGGCTGTACTTTTTTATGCCGTTGCGGCCATGCAGTACCATGCGCTTAGCTCGTCAGCTTTGTTTTTGGTTGGTTTAATGGGTTTGGCGCTCAGTGGTGCACCCAGTCTTGCCATGGCAATGGGCATGGGTAGTTTGGTGATATTTACAGCGGGATATCAATATGGCGAACAACATATTGATCCGGTTGACAAAGCGCGGCGTGTTAAATCAAGCTATGCAATGACCGCAGCGCTGATTTTGGTTGTTGCAACAGCCACCGGCTTGGACTTATGGCGATGGACCATGGTGTTGCCAGAAGTGTCCTGGTATGAACTTCAGACAGTGAGTCGCTTGCTATTGTGGTTTGCTTGGCCGACTTGGCCATTGGCTATTTGGACTTTATGGCGTTGGCGGCGTCAGTACGCAAGCCGGCATGTTGCCCTACCCTTGTGGTTTGTCAGCGTAGCTTTCATCTCCATGGTGTTTACCAGCACTTCCGACAGGGCACTGTTACTCGGATTGCCTGCATTGGCTACACTTGCGGCTTTCGCACTGCCTACCTTAGAGCGTCGACTTTCAGCTTTGATTGACTGGTTTACCTTGTTTTTCTTCACGAGCATTGGTTTGTTGATTTGGGGGGTTTGGATTGCGATGCAAACCGGGTCTCAGCCTAAATCGACCATGTTGGTAGATAAGCTTGTGCCAGGTTACGTAGCAAGTTTTTCAGTGTTACCGTTTTTAGTAGCTATCTTGGCAACATTGGCATGGATTTGGCTGGTAACTTGGCGCGTTGGTCGACACCGCACAGCGATGTGGAAAAGCATGGTCTTACCAGCAGGTGGCACTGCGCTGAGTTGGTTGCTGCTGATGACCTTGTGGTTACCGATTTTGGACTTTGCGCGTAGTTATGCGCCCTTGGTGGGTCGTGTCACCAGCATTGTGGGTCAATCAAACTGCGTGCAGGTGTATGGCATGAATGTGGGACAAATTACTGCATTCAAATTTCATGGTGGGTTGCAAGTCAATCCCGTTGTAGCGGACTCCACGAGCTCAAGTACCATAGCAGCTGCACAATGCCCATGGATGGTTGTTGACGCCGATGCAGAAGTGGCTTTGGCAGTCAACGTCGATATGAAACCTTGGAAGTTCGTCACCAAGGTCCGCCGTCCTTCAGACGACAATGAAGATGTTTTGCTCTACCGCAGAATTAAATAAAAGTTTGCAGATTAACGAATCAAAGCTTGAACGGCTTTGAACTGAGGGTGATCGGCGGAACCCATCCACTCAAAAGCAACCATTTCAACCGTCACCAGTTCAGCGCCATTCCCTGCTAAACGGTCAAAAGCAGCGTCACGGTTGCGCTCTGTGCGCGATCCACAAGCGTCTGTCACCACCCAAACATCAAACTCTTCTTCTAAAAGTGACAGTGCTGTTTGTAGTAAACACACATGCGCCTCCGTGCCTGCAATAACAATGGTTGGGCGCTGATTTTCAGGCTCTTTTTGCATGTGTTTGGGCAAACTTTTAGCATTTGGCGAGGCTTTGGGTGTACCAATGTCACGTAACATATCGCCTAAACCATCAGCGCAGGCATCAAAATGCGTTTTTACCAAGGTTTGGCCGCACAAGGCTTTTAAAGCGGGTAAATTCTCACCCAATTTGTCTGGGCTTTGCTCCGTGCCAGTGATGGGCAAACGCATGAGACGAGCAATTTGTGCCAATTTCAGCGCTTGAGCGCTAACAAAAGCACCTTCATGTATGGCGGGTAAAAGACGTGGTTGGTAGTCAACCAAAACGAGTTGGGATTCTGATGGATTAAGTAGCATTGTTTGATTTTAGTTGATAGCGCTTGTCACTTCTTATTGTATTTGCATGAATACTTTCAGTTACACAAATAAGCAAATTATCAAGCTAGGGAAATTACTTATTCAAGCAAATCAAATCAATAGGTTAAAATCCACTTTCGTTTGACTACAAACTTTCAAAAAAAGTTAACCCAGACCTAATGGTAAAAAGATTTTTCGTCAAAACATGTTCGCTTAGTATTCTTGTCACGGCACTTGCTGGTTTTATGACAAGTGTCCATGCTTTCCCTTCTGATGCTCCAAACCTCCCTGCTACGCCGCCCGCTGATGATATGCAGGCTTTGCTTGTGAGTAAAGGTTTGCTCAAGCAAATCGGCGGTCAGATTGTCCAAACGGGTGGTCAGATCGTTCAAGTTGGTCAAAACGTTAGTCACTCTGTTACTGCGCGTGCATCTGAATTGGTAAGTACGGCAATTGGTTTTATTGGTATTCCTTACCGACGTGGAGGCAATTCTGCCGAAACTGGTTTTGATTGCAGTGGCTTTGTTCGTGCCATCTACAAAGAAACGATTGGACTGGTGTTACCGCGTAGTGCTGACCAGCAAGCCAATGCAACCCAAAGAATTGATAAAAATGAGTTGAAACCCGGTGACTTGGTTTTTTTCAATACAATGAAACGTACTTTCAGCCATGTGGGTATCTATTTGGGTGAAGGAAAATTCATTCACTCACCGCGTACAGGCGCTTCGGTTCGTATTGAAGATATGCGCATTCCGTACTGGAACGTTCGCTTTGATGGCGCTCGCCGCGTGCAAGATGCTTCTTTAGACACAGCCAAACTTCAAGTCCTGCAAACGGCAGACATTTCTGTTCGTTAAATTTACAGCATATCTAATTACAGAGCGTAAGGTCTTACTTCACCACAGGGCCCACCGTGGTGACGCCACCATCCACGGCAATCACTTGCCCTGTGATGCACGAAGATTGCTCAGACAGCAACCATGCCTACGTTTGTGCTGCCTGCTGTGCCATTTGTACACCACAAAGCGGGTATTGATTTCGCCCCGCCTTTCGCCATTCTTCAATGCCTCGTATGAACGGCTCGGTGGCGACTCACCTCTGGGTTACGTAGTGCTGCATGTTTGGTGCTACGTCCCGTCACACGCTTACGCCACAGCCTAAATGAAGATTCTTTGAGAGCTCGACGCATCAGTGCAATGACATCCCCTCTGCCAAACCAAATTGTGGGGCAATGGCGTCATACGGCGTGCTATCTTCCCAAGCCATTTCGATGATTCGTGACTCATCAGAATCTGACAGTGTTGGTGATGTATTTAATCTCAACTTAATGTTTATACAAAATAGTATTTAAATCAACTGATCATTCTATATGTCAAATTCTCTAAGGGTCAATAGCGCTTAGTTCGGCAAAACTATCAAGCTTGCTGCTCAGTGCCTAAGGCTTCAATGTTGTCGCTTTCATGGGCCCATTCAAAGGATGATGGCTGGGGTAATAACTTATGTAATGTGCTGGTGATGCGTTGCAACTGCGGGTCGTCGTCTGGCAATTCATCGCTGGTGTCATTGATGCAGAAAAACGGAATATGTCCAAACTTTTCGACTAATGATTCAAACTGCAGTGGTGCTTGTGGAGTTCCAGTGCTGATATGCAATGGATTGAGCGTGCGCTGCTGGGCGTAGCCTACATGCACCATCCAACGAGGCAATAGGTCGGGCACTATGGGTGGTACGCGCCAAGATCTAAAACTGGTATCGCGCACTTGTCTGAACAATTGTGGCGCCAATGCTTCCAATTCCAACATGGCACTTTTCAGCATGGGGCGTGGAGCATGGCTGAAAACCCTAGGATCATGCTGATAGCTTGGGTATCGATGCTGCAACCAGTCGCGTGACTGAATGGATGCATTCACTAATGCCGTTCCGCTTTCTAACACTGAAGTTTGAGCGACGATTGAGGCTTCTGCAAACACTTTGAGCTGCGCACCAAACCACCAATCCACATCCACCATGGTGCCAAAAAATACATCGTCATTCAGGTAAAAAAACTTTTCAGACAAACCGGGGATACGATGCAAGTAGGACTCGATATGCCCAGAGTCAAAAACTCCAGCACTAGGTTGCGGCAGCAAGTCTTTGTGATCTATCAATGTCAAGCCTTTAGAAGACCGCAACCAGCTGGGTCTTTGCCCGTCTGTGACAATGTAAATATGACCGTGGTTTGGGAAAAACTTTTCTAAGCAACGTAAGTTAAAGCGAAGTTCACCATTATCGCGGTATCTACCTGCGTTGTTGCCATAAATGGCCAGTTCATCTGGGTGATTCTGTGACCATCTGGCGTATGCGCGGTGCCGCTTGGTTTGCCATATCTTGTCAGCGCCGTCCACCCACAGGTAAACTACATCAACTTTGTTATGCTTAATCTGCCATGGAGCGGTCATTGAAATTATTTGATGTCATGAATAGCTTCGCATTATCAATGGAATACTAAAGCATGTTGGCAGTCAGGGCATTGAGAGCAGATAGTTCCAGCTTACTGCCTGCAATTGTTGCTGGCAGGCTGTAATACGTATTACTATCAATTATATAGCTAACTATTGATATAATACGCCGGCTATTGCCAAAATTCACCCTATTTTTGTACAAATTAATCGTTTTAAGACATGACAGAGCATGCTTACAAAAGTAAAAGGGTAATTTCTCATCCACCA
>CBDUEA010000053.1:0-8617 GCA_965365965.1 uncultured Polaromonas sp.
CTCTAGCCACTTCAAACTCGCCTTCACCCGCACCGCAATCTCGAACTTTATCTCGTCCTTTGATACTAGGCTCCACCTCGACCTACCGCCGAGAGCTGCTTTCGCGCCTGCGAGTTTCCTTCACGGTGGCTGCACCTGATGTGGATGAATCTGCACTTGAAGGTGAGCAACCTGTAGACTTAGCCAATCGTCTAGCTTTGGCCAAAGCGATGGCTGTAGCGAACAAATCCCCCAACGCAATCGTGATAGGTTCTGACCAAGTGGCTGATTTAGATGGCGTCGCTTTAGGCAAGCCTGGCAATTTCGAACGCGCATTCGAACAGTTGCGACAAATGCGCGGTAAAACTGTGGTGTTTCACACTGCGCTGGCCGTTGTTTGCATAGAATCCGGCTTTAAAGAACACGCTGTGGCCAGCGTGCGCGTCAAATTTCGCGAGTTAAGCGATGCTGAAATTACCGCTTACTTGTTAGTTGAAACGCCTTACGACTGTGCTGGCAGCGCCAAAAGTGAAGGTTTAGGGATTGCTTTGCTTGAATTTATAGAAAACGACGACCCCACCGCACTGGTCGGCTTGCCTTTGATTCGAACCTGCACCATGTTGCGTAACGCGGGGCTGCAACTGTTATGACGACACCTCATACTGTGACAAAAGACCGTCGTCTTGGTCAACTATTTCTCGTCCCCGCACCCCTCGATTTTGGCTGTGACAGCCAAACACCGCCCGCACCATTAACGGATGTTATACCCTTGGGTACGTTACAAGTGGCGGCTCGCTTGTCATATTGGGTGTGTGAAAACGCAAAATCAACCCGCGCTTACCTCAAACGCGTCGATACCATTTGTCCTTTGGCGCAAACCTTACAGACCTTGAACATCCAAGAGTTGCCGCGCGAAGCGCACAAAAAGGGGGATCATCCTGGCAGTTTGGGCGCAGAATTCGACGCCAAACCCTTGCTTGCAGCCGCTTTGCAAGGCTTTGATGTCGGTCTGGTCAGCGAGGCCGGTATGCCCGCTATTGCCGACCCGGGGTCATCCGTCGTACGGGCTGCACATGCACTGGGTCTTACTGTCATTCCTTTGGTGGGCCCTGTTTCACTGATGTTGGCACTAGCAGCCAGTGGACTGAATGGACAAAGCTTTGCCTTTGTAGGCTACTTACCGCAAGATGCCACTCAGCGTGCACAACGAATCAAAGAACTAGAGTCTTTGGCGCTGAAAACAGGGCAAACACAGCTTTTTATTGAAACGCCCTACCGCAATGCTGCTTTACAACAAGCATTGCTTCAAACACTGCAACCCAACACGCGCTTTGCCGTGAGTTGCGGTTTGACATTGGCTACAGCGACGACCTACAGTGCAACGATCAGCGCTTGGCGACGGCATCCACCTCAATTAGCCTTGTCACTTCCTGCTGTTTTCGGCATTGGCAATTAAGCCATGCTACGTTTGGCGATAATCATTAGCGAACATTTGAAAAAAAACAAATATAAACACTATCAAAATGCTTGCAACTTGTGAATTAATACTCATAATCTGACATAAAAGTACACAAAAGTACACCTTGATACATTCCTAGTACACAAAAGTACTCTCTGCGACAAGTTGTAAATATAATCATTTTTCTCAATCACGTTTGTAAGACCCTCTCAGCAAACTTAGAAAACTCTGGTATAAATTCTCGAAGGATTCGTGCAACACTTTAATCGCCCCCTTTCTGCCGCGATCTTGCTCCTTCTGGTTCAGACCAGTGGGTTTGCAATGTCGCTTGGAGCATCTACAGGCTCTGTGACTTTCGGACGTCCTTTAGATTTAACGGTTCAAGTGCGCTTAGATTCTCCTTTGGACGAACCCGCAAATTGCTTCAGTGCGGAGGCTTACCAAGGGGACAGTCGTCTAGACAGCAACCGACTTCGCATTGACGTCAAACCAGCGGTCAACCCCCTTGATGCGCTGGTTCGAATTCGCTCTACGTCTACGGTCACTGAGCCCTGGGCCAAAGTTATTCTGCGCTCGACCTGCGGCACCAAAATGTCTCGCCAATATGATTTTTTGACAGACTTTGTATCCGATTTACCTAGCACGAACCCCGTTACGCCCAACAATCGTTTGCCAACTGTTGCGTCAAAGTCTCTTGATGCACAGGAAGCATCGACGGCGTTGATGCCACTCACGACGGCATCACAGACTAAATCATTGGCGCGTAAATCGGTCGTCAGCAAAGCGCCTGCACAAAAATCATTACCAGCCCCAGCAAGTGTCGCTCCAGTCGCCCCAATCGCGGTAGCATCCAAAGCTTTGAGGCCTGATAAACAAAAGAATGACAGCCTGAAGAATTCAGTTAAGTTGGCTTCAAAGTCGTTAGCTGCGCCTGAGAGTAAATCTCGCCTGAAAATGGAAACGTTTGACCTGATGGATGAGCAGCAAGTGATGCTCAAAATGTCAACTGCGTTGTTGTCTCCTGTTGTCTCTGATACCCCTGAAAACAAACAAGCACTGGCACAAGCAACAGCCGTTTGGCGCGCACTGAATGCCAAGCCAGAAGATATTGCTGCAGATGCGCAAAAATTACAAACTACAGCGGATGAACTGCAAAGAGTAAAAGACAGCGCACTAAAAGCAACTACCAGCCTGCAAGAACGCCTTCGCATTGCAGAAGAAAAAAAATATGCCAATCCGGTCATTTACGGATTGACTGGGCTTTTAATCCTGGCACTTGCCGGTTTGACTTGGCTATGGCTTCGCGTGCGACAAGGAACGCCCACCAACTACGCATGGTTGCATGAGCAATCTGCAACCGAATTGACCGATTCAGAACAAATTGATCCCAGAAATCTAGAGCCACAATTCGTTCCGACGCATTTTTCTAAAACTTTGGATGAACCAATTAAAGCAAATTTTGATCATGCGCATGGAACAACGAGAAACAACGTTGCGCTCCCGACGGAGCTCCAGAATAAAACAGTGTTCACTGAAACTGAAGAACAAGTTTCGCAAGAAGCTTTAGCGGCGTCCACTGTACCCGTGACTTTGGGAACTACCATGGTTTTCACCACGCCGACACTCAAAACTGAAACCTTGATAGACAACAACCCCTTGTGGCCTGCAGAAGCAACTTTATCCACTCAAACAAACCCGCCTGAAGCATTGGTCATCACGGCGCCCGAGGAGTTCATGCTCCCGGTCACCCTCGTTGAGCCTGAGCCACAAGCCACGCCGTTTGATTCAGCCGTTCAAGTTGACCTTGATCCATGGTCGAAGAAAGATGCAAACTTGCCAGCAAACTCGTTGAACATTGATTTCGATTTTTCAAAGGTGATGTCAACCCCAGCTGAGATTGCGCCAAGCAATAACAATAACATGGTTGAGTTTTATAACGATGTTGATCATGAAAAAATCGCCCCAAGGCCTGAAGATGCACAAACACGCAGTTTGCAGAGCATGGCCACTCAGTTGCCCAAGCCCTTGAAAAAGTTGAAAAAACCGCTCCAAGCTTCTGCCGCCGCTACGGATCAAAAAAGCAATTTGATTGACTTTGACTCATTTGCTAAGCCGCCAACGCTACAGTAGTTTTCTTTATTTATAGGTTTATCGGTTGACGTTAGCTACCGACAAAAAAGAGGCCCTTAGGGCCTCTTTTTTTAAAACTATCATTGACGTCTAGGTTACGCGAAAACGCCTGCTGTGTCTTGCATACGGTTTGAGACCTCGCCCAAGTGGTGCAGCGTGTCGCCAAAAGTCATTTCCAACTGTGTCAAATGCTTAAAGTAATGGCTCACGATGTACTCGTCGGTCACGCCAATACCGCCATGCAGTTGCACTGCTTGTTGGCTGACAAAGCGCATGGAGTTGCCCAACTGGTACTTGGCTCGCGCCATCGCGGCGCGGCGCTCGGGTGCAGGGGCATTGAGTTTCAAGGATGCGTAGTAGCTCATCGAACGCGCCAACTCTAGCTGCATTTTGACATCTGCCATGCGGTGACGCAGCGCTTGGAAGCTGCTGATGACCACGCCAAACTGCTTGCGGGTATTCATGTATTCAGCCGTGATGGCGATCGTTTTATCCATCGCACCCACGGCTTCAGCGCAGGTCGCGGCAATACCAACGTCGACGCCATGCTCAAGCGCCGTCAAGCCGTCCAAGGTCACAAGCTGCGCGGATGCATTGGCCAACGTCACTTCCGCAGCGCGGCTGCCATTTTGCGTGCCGTAGCCTGTCGCCATCACGCCAGAAGCGCCGCGTTCGACCAAGAACAGTGCCAACTGGCCATCCAGCATCGCAGGCACCAGGAAGGCATCCGCTTTGTCGCCAGCAGGGACTACACTTTTAATAGCTGTTAAGTTATATTTATCGCCGGCTAGAGTCGCTTTTGATGCGCAAACATTAAGTTTGTAACGTGCTGCACGCTCTTGGTACGCGAGGACGACCAAAACCTCTCCCGCTGCGATTTTGGGTAGCCAAGCGGCCTTCAACGCGCCAGGTGCGTAATTTGACAACAGCGCACTGCTGATGAGCGTCTGCGCAAAAGGCTCGAGCACGATACCGCGTCCCAGCTCCTCCATCACCACCATACCCTCCACCGGGCCCATGCCCAAGCCGCCATCCTCTTCTGCGATATACAAGCCGCTTAAACCGAGTTCGGCGATTTCTGTGTAAGCCTCTTGGGAGAAGCCACCCGCGGCTTCAATGCTGCGCCGGCGCTCAAAGTCGTAGCCTTTGTCTACCCACTTGCGCACGGCGTCGCGCAGTTGTTCTTGGTCGTCTGTGAAATCGAAATTCATGTTGTTCTTCCTATGATTCTGATGAGCCTGAGCTAGCCTGATTAGCCTAAAACCGTCTGGGAAACAATGTTGCGCTGCACCTCGTTAGAGCCACCATAAATCGTGGTTTTTCGCATATTGAAGTAGGTGCTGGCTAAGGGTGCGCAATGCGCCGCACCGACATGGTCGCCTTGCCAACCGGCCTCCATCGCTTCCCGAATCAAAGGCAATGCGTAAGGGCCTGCCGCCAGCATCATGAGCTCGGTATAACGTTGCTGAATTTCACTGCCGCGAATTTTCAACAAGCCCGCCACATCCAAAGAGTTTTTGCCTGATTTCTCTGCGCTCAACACACGCAACACCATCATTTCAAGCGCCACCACATCTACTTCCAGTTTGGCAATCTCATCGCGAAAACGTGTGTCTTCCCACACACCTTCGGCTTTGGCAATGCGTTTGAGGCGCTCTAGCTCACGCTTCGAACGGTTCACATCGGCGATGTTAGTTCGCTCATGACTGAGCAAGTGTTTAGCGTAAGTCCAACCCTTGTTTTCTTCACCGATCAGGTTTTCAGCAGGCACTTCGACGTTGTCAAACCAGACTTCGTTGACCTCGCAACCGCCATCCATCAAGCGAATCGGGCGCACCGTCACGCCTTTGGACTTCATGTCAATCAGCAAAAAGCTGATACCCGTTTGTGGCTTGCCTTCATTGCTGGTGCGCACCAAGCAAAAAATCCACTCGCCGTATTGCCCCAAGGTGGTCCACGTTTTTTGACCGTTGACAATGAATTTATCACCAACTCGTTCAGCTTTGCATTTGACAGAGGCTAAGTCAGAACCCGAACCTGGCTCGCTGTAGCCTTGGCTCCACCAAACTTCTCCGCTGGCAATGCCGGGCAAATGCTGTTGCTGCTGCTTTGCATTGCCAAACGCCATGATGACGGGCGCGACCATGACGGGGCCAAAGGGAACAACACGCGGCGCACCGGCCAAGGCACACTCTTCTTCAAACAAATGCTTTTGCACCGCCGTCCAACCCGGACCGCCAAACTCTTTGGGCCAACCATGACCCAGCCAGCCTTTTTTACCCAAAATTTTGGCCCAATTTTGCATGTCCTCACGCGTCAAATCAAGCGAGTTGAGGACCTTGTGTGACAGATCTTTCGGTAGGTTTCCCAGCACCCAGGACCGGATGTCTAGACGAAACTGTTGCTCTTCGGGGGTGAACGCCAAATCCATGAATGCATGCTCCTAAATTGAGTCAAAAGAGTAAGTAAGCGGGTTATTTCAGATCACTTTAGCACGGTCGTTCGTTTAGCTTTGTCCGAAGTGCGACATACGTATCTATCCTTGTAGGGGTAATCCCAGTTCATTGCACAAACGCTGCACCATTGCTTTGAGCTCTGCCACCTCTTGCTCCAAGCTGCTGATACGCTGGTGAATCACCGAGCCTTCGTTCACTGCCAGCTCAGCAGCTTCGTTTTCCGTGGCCAAGAGCGTCAAATCAAGAGGACCACACAACAAATGTGCCCAACGTTGCTCGCGCGCACCCGCTACGCGGGGTAGTTTTTGCACCAAGGGGCCACCTTTTTCATCCGAGCGGTCTTGCATCTCTTCTAAAAAGCCTTCTACCGAGGAAATATCGGCAAACTTGTACCAACGCTCGCTGTTGATACGCAGTTCTCCCGCAGTTTGCGGCCCGCGCAGCATCAAAAGCCCCAAGAGCACGGCAGATTGCTCAGGGACGCCCACGCCACGTTGAAAATTGTGCTCAAACCGCGTGCTGCGGCTGCCGCTGACTTCTCGCACCAAGGGTGACGCATTGGATGCCGAAACGCTCAACTTTTTCAGTTTTGTCAAGGCATTATTTACCTCGACTTCTGTCAATTCCATGACCGGGAAACGGCTGCTTTTTTGGTTGCATCCCGTCACCACCGCGTTGAGGGTGAGTGGATAACTGTCAGGCACCGTGCGGGCTTTCTCCATCAAGGTCGCCAATACACGCGCTTCAATAGCACTCAAGGGTGGTAATTGCATGTTTTGCAGCAAAGCGGCGGATCCGGAGGCGGTATTCAAAGATTCCAAGGCGATAATTCCTGTCATGGTGAACTGTCAAAAATGAAAGAGTATGAAGAATATCGTTATTTTGATCTCTGGCAGCGGCTCCAACTTGGCGGCGATCGTCAAAACCGCAAAAAATCAAGCTTGGGATGTTAAATTTGACGCACGCGTGGCCGCAGTTATTAGTAACAAGGCCGATGCCGGTGGCTTGAAGCTTGCTCAGATACAGGGCATCGCCACCGCTTGCATTGACCACCAAGCCTTTGCTAGACGTGAAGATTTTGATACAGAATTAATAGCAAAAATAGACTTGTTTGAGCCATCGTTGGTTGTATTGGCCGGTTTTATGCGAATTTTGACACCTGCTTTTGTGCGCCATTATGCGGGCCGTTTGATCAACATTCACCCTTCACTATTACCGGCCTTCACAGGCATGAACACCCACCAACGCGCACTGGATGCGGGCTGCCGCTTTGCTGGTGCCACGGTGCACCAAGTCACCACCGAGCTGGATGTGGGTCCAATCTTGTCGCAGGCGGTGGTGCCAATCTTGCCGCAAGATACGGCATGGAGCTTGGCAGCGCGCGTCCAAACGCAAGAACATGTGATTTATCCACAAGCAATTGCTCAACTATTGATGACGCTGTGAGCTCTACAAATTGCTATGTATTAAATAGCTAAAAAGTCAATAAATACGCTGGATATAGCCATTTTTTGTAGTTGAAACAGGTTTAGATCGCTCTATATGGTGGTTAATCACTGCCATCCTGCCGCAACTACCGGTTTTGTAATGCTAAAGACTCAATATTGCAAAAATCGATGGTGTCGCTGCACGCATACCAAAGTATGCAAATAAGTAGATAAACGCTACAAACGGGATAAAAACAGATCATTTTTAAGTAGAAACGTTGCAAAGTTGGCAAAGTATAAGCAATTTCTTACCAACTCTTACACTTGACGGTGTTAAGCAAACAACGGTTTGAAAGGCTTATTGGCACCTCTGTTACATAATTTAAATGAGACTTTCGTTTCTTCATATAACGAAGTCTATTTAATTATTCACAAAACGGAGTTTCGCCATGCTGCAATTAGCCACCCCATCCATACGGCCTCAACGCATTGAGACACTACCTGCCCGCGCCTTTGTTGCCAAAGCGCTATCAGTCACAGAAGAATTGCTGCCTTTTACGGTCAAAATTGTCAGCACCAAAGCTGAATTGGACAAAGCCGTACAGATCCGCCACGACGCCTATGCGCGCCATTTGCCAGAATTTGCCGAAACACTGGCCAAACCCGAAGCAGCAGATTTTGAAAAAGGGGTGGTCGTTTTGGTGGCTGAGTCCAAAGAAGATGGCTCGCCTGTGGGCACCATGCGCATCCAAACCAATGCCTACAAACCACTGTGTTTGGAGCAATCCATCGACTTGCCCGATTGGCTCAAAGTGCTGCCTATGGCCGAGGCAACCCGTTTGGGTGTCACCAATGAAAAAGGTGGCCGCTTGGTCACCACTGCGCTGTTCAAAGCCTATTACATGTGGTGCAAACAGGCCGGTATTGAGTGGATGGTGATTGCGGGTCGCTCGCCGATCGACCGCCAATACCAACGCATGTTGTTTGACGACGTGTTCCCAGGCCGTGGCTTCATCCCCTTGGCGCACGCCAGCAACTTGCCGCACCGCGTGATGTCGTCTTGCGTCAAAACCGCAGAGGCGCGTTGGACTGAAGTCGGCCACCCGCTGTTTGACTTCGCCTTCCGCACCCACCACCCCGACATCATGCTGGAAACGCCTCGCCGT
>CBDUEA010000054.1:0-8585 GCA_965365965.1 uncultured Polaromonas sp.
GGCGGTCACGCGCCATTTAGCGACCCAGTTGCCCGCCGACACATCCATCGTATCGACCGATCTGAATCAAACCATGCTGGATCATGCCATGCGCGTTGGCACGAGCCGCCCTGTGGCATGGCAGCAGGCCGATGCGATGAGCCTTCCATTTGCGGATGGCACCTTTGACGTGGTGGTGTGCCAGTTCGGTGCCATGTTCTTTCCAGACAAGGCGGCAGCCTTCACAGAGACTCGCCGAATGTTGCGTCCAGGAGGGACGTTCTTGTTCAGCGTCTGGGATCGCATCGAGGACAACGAATTTGCCGACTGCGTGACCGATGCGATGGTGCCGTTGTTCCCAAATGATCCGCCACGATTTTTGGCAAGACTGCCGCACGGCTACTACGACCAAGCGGTGATCGGTCGCGCGCTCGTGGATGGCGGGTTTACGAGCCCATTGGTCTTTGACACTGTTGCTTTTCAAAGTCAGGCCGATTCGCCTCGAACCGTCGCCATCGCCTATTGCGAAGGAACACCGCTGCGCAACGAGCTTGAAGGGCGCGACGCCTCCATTTTAGGAAAAGCGACGGATGTAGCTACTGTTGCTCTTACAGATCGCTTTGGCCGTGGCCAGGTAACAGGAAAAATTCAGGCTATTGTCATTTCGACCACGAAGGAAGCCTAAAGTAGAGTAGGCTGCATTTAACATGCATTAAAAGTTGACGAAATGATAGATTAATTTGGATGTAGGCGGCGTATTTGTTTGATAGTTTGCTATTAAAACTGAATTTTTGGCTCAGGCTAAACAAAGCGTCGCTGCAGCTTGTCCCCAAACATCACCGTCAACAGCGCAATCACCACAAAAGCAATGCCTGCCCATTGCCATGGGGTGATGCTCTCGTTCAAAATCAGCACACCTGCCGTCATGCCAACAACGGGAACGCCCAAACTGAAGGGCGCAACGCGGTTGACGGCGTGGCGTTTGAACAGACCGGTCCACAGCGCGTAGCCGATGATGGTCGCTACCCAGCCCAGAAACATGATCGACACCCAACTGCTCCACGGTGCAGCCAGCCATTGCCAGCGGGTAGCTTCAGGGTCAAACAGGAGGGTCAGGGCGATAAAAGGCAGAATCGGCACGGTGCTGCTCCAGACCAAAAAAGCCACGGCGTCAAAACTCACGTCTTTGCCCAACGATTGCTGCGCTTTGCGCACGACGATATTGGAGGCTGCCCACATGGATGCACCTGCAACACAAAAGATAAGACCAAATAGGGTGGTAGCCGGCTGGCCAGTTTGGTTGTTAGCTACATAATTCATTGCAAAACAACCTAAGCCAACGATGGCAAATGTCATGCCAATCAACAGCGTGCGGCTGGGGCGCTCTTTTAGCAGCGCAAAGTCAAACAAGGCGGTGAAGAATACCTGCGTTTGCAACAATACCGAGGCCAAGGCGGCGGTCATGCCTACTTTAAGCGCTACAAAAACAAAACCAAATTGCCCCACGCCTTGAAACAGGCCGTATAGCAGCAGCCACTTCACATCCAGCGGCGGGCGTTTGATGAAAAAAATCAGCGGTAGTACCGCAAACACGTAGCGCGCTGCACCCAGTTGAAAGGGGGTGAAGTCATGCAGCGCGAACTTCATAAAAATAAA
Organism: uncultured Polaromonas sp.; assembly: GCA_965365965.1. Lineage (GTDB taxonomy): Bacteria > Pseudomonadota > Gammaproteobacteria > Burkholderiales > Burkholderiaceae_C > Aalborgiella. Next base: position 1,636 of record CBDUEA010000054.1, read on the forward strand.
ATTCAAGCCCCAAATAACGACAACTGCAAGAGCGGCTAGGTAATCTCGGTTGGAAAAATGTGTGTTGTTTTGATGGGGCATGCCGTGATTGTCGTTCAAGCGACCGCAGCTTGCAGGGTGTTTAGGGTTTAAGCTTCGCCGCCAAAGTGCTTGATGAGGTTGTCGATGTATTTTTCGACCATGGTGGTGAATTCACTTTCGACCACGGGTGCGACGACCATTTTCATCAATCCTGGCAAGGGCAAAGACAAATCGGCCTTGGTTGCAAATTCGATGTTGGTAGAGGTTTTGTTGTCGGTGATTTTCCAGTTGCCAGCGACCATGGCGTTGCCTTCACCTTTCACGGGCGTCCACACCACGCTGCCTTTGGCTTTGTTAGAGGTGTATTTGGAGGCGTAAACGGTTTGCAAACTGATCGAGGCAACGCCGATTTTGGCCATCTCCCAGCGGTAGGCGTTGTCACCCAAATCGACCAGTTTGTCGACTTTAGGGAAGAAGCTGGCTGATTTAGGGACATCGGACAGCACAGCAAAAACCTTGTCAAAAGGCGCTTTTACCGCAAATTCATAACCCAAATCAATAGAAACTGTCACTGCCATGGCGATACTCCGAACGTTGGTTGGTTGATAGTTGTTTGAGGTTGCAGTCTAAGTGAAGGCGACATTGGGGCTGATGGGAACAACCCTGAGAATGCCTGAATATAAAGCAGGTTAGAGGCCTTACTCCATCCAGTTCGATGCGTTTCAATGCATGTCAGCGGCTGAAGAAGTTCATTTTTTGTACCATGCCAGCGTCAACGGTAGCGATACCTCCCACGGTGTGGCACGGGTATGCATGCGGCTACGCCATTTGCTGTCGTCCATCACGTAGGGTGTTTCAAAATGCGGCAACATTTCGATCATCTCTTTGGCAGCAGGAACAAACAGACCCGCCAAAGTCAACACCATGCGACCGTCGCCCTTGATTTTGAAGGGTTTGTCGATCAACTTGGCGGCATCTGCGGCAACCTCGCGCGCCGTACGAGCGCGCACGCTGGGGACATGCCAGACCTCGCCCCAACCGCTTTGATCGACGCCTAATTCGACCAAAGCACGACCAAAATCAGGCACGTAGGTGAAGGTGTGCGGCATGTCTGGGTTGCCAAACCATTGGATGGTTTTGCCCGCCAGCAAGGTTGGGAAAAAGCGCGAACCCAACATGGAATTGTTAACGCCAGGGCCAAAAAAGTCAGAGGCTCGGGCGATGGCGACTTTGACTTTACCGTCCCAATTGGCCTGAAGCGCCATCTCCGCTATGCGGGCACGCACCACGCCCTTGCGGGTGGCGGGGCGCAGCGGTGTGGCTTCAGTCAATGCAGCGTTGGGCGATTCTTGGTACATGTACAAGTTATCAGCAAAGACCAAAGCAGCGCCTGTGGCCTCGCAAGCTTTCAAAACGTTGCTCATCATCGCGTCAAACTCTTGCGCCCAGCGGTGGTAGGCCGGCATGGCACACATGTAGACGATTTGGGAGTCTTGGAAAGCGCGGGTCAGTTGGTCGAGATTCTTCACGTCTGCTGCTATGACCGAGACGCTAGATTGAGGCGGAAACGTGCCTGAGCGATGGACGACACGAACCGGCAAGTTGCGCTCCAACAGTGCTGCGACGGTGGCTTGAGCGACGGGGCCAGCGCCTAAAACAGTGTGGATGGTGTTCATGAGGAAGCTTTCTGAAGTGGACATGCTGGGATTGTGAAAGCTGACGTGATAATGCACAATTGCCTAACTGAGTACAGCAGCTATGCAGTGTTGAATAGCTCAAACAGGCATTTAGCTTCGAAAATAGCATCCATGAATCAAAATTTCGATTGGCACTTGATCCGCTCCTTTCTCGCTGCGCTGGACGCTGGCAGCTTGCTTGGGGCAGCACGCGTGCTGAAGACCAGCCAACCCACTGTGGGTCGGCACGTGGCGGAGCTGGAGTCGCAGCTGGGCGTGGTGCTGTTTGAGCGCACAGGGCGAGGTTTGCAACCTACCGCCGTGGCGCTGAATTTGGCCGATTCTGCACGCGCCATGGAGGCGGGGGCGCTGCAGCTGAGCCGGCGTTTGTCGAATGCGCAAGCCCAGGTGCAAGGCACTGTGCGTATCACGGCCAGCCAGCCCGTGGCCTGCCATTTGTTGCCGCCAATCTTGGCCAATATGCGCCATGAATTGCCAGAGATTCAAATTGAATTGGTATCTAGCAACGAGGTCAGTAATTTGCTGCGCCGAGAAGCCGATATTGCCGTGCGCATGGTGAATCCAGAGCAAAACACCTTGATTGCTAAAAAGGTAGGGCAAGTGGGTGTGGGTGTCTATGCGCACAAAAAATATGTCGCTCGTTTTGGTGCGCCACAACTGCCAGACGATTTGCTGCAGCACACACTGATTGGCTTTGACACGGACGAGACCATGATTCGTGGTTTTGCACATTTTGGTCATCACTTGGCAAAAGAGGCTTTTGCGTTTCGCAGTGACGATTTGATTGTGCAGTGGCAAGCGCTGCAAGCGGGCTGTGGCATTGGCTTTGTGGCAGACTACATGGCACGTAGCCAGCCCGACTTGGTCAAGCTTTTGCCCATGCTGGCTATCCGGCCGTTGCCCATGTGGTTGGCGGTGCACCGCGAGATTCGCTCGAGCCAGAAGATTCGTGCAGTGTTTGACTATTTAGCCAAAGCCTTGCCAGATGTGATTTAAGGCTATTAAGATGACAATTCAGGGGGGGCGATGAGGACGTGAACAACGCACCACAACCTTACAGTGAAAGACAAGCATGCATCCCAACGCAAACACCATCAACCGTTTTTACACCGCCTTATCGCAGCTAGACACCAACGCTATGGCTGCTTGCTATGCTGACAATGTGCAGTTTCAAGACGAAATTTTCAATTTGAATGGGAAAGAAGAAACCATGGGCATGTGGCGCATGTTGTGCACGGCCACACTTGGCAACCCAACTTCCAAGCAAGCGTGGCATTTGGTTTACTGCAACGTGCAAGCCGATGCATCAACTGGTCAAGCGCATTGGGATGCGAACTACATCTTCAGCGCCACAGGGCGCAAGGTGCTGAACCAAATAGACGCTAAATTCACCTTTAACGAAGCGGGTTTGATTGTCACGCACCACGACAGTTTTTCGTTTTGGTCTTGGGCACGTCAAGCCTTGGGCACACCCGGTTTACTGCTCGGTTGGACACCGTTTTTACGCGCCAAATTAAGAGCCACCGCCAATGGCAATTTACAAAAATTCGTCGCTAAAAACGCGAAGGTTTAAACCGAGCCGGCCTCAATTCGCGCCGTGGCACTTTTTGTACTTACGGCCACTGCCGCAGTAGCATAAGTCGTTACGGCCAGGGGAAGCCTCCTTGCGCACAGTTTCAACGCGTGGGCCGATAGATTGCCACATTTCACGCAAGTCATAGACCGCCCAAATGGCTTCACCAAAGGCTTCTAGGCGCACTTTGGACATGCTGGGTGGGCTTTCTTTGCCATCTTCGCCCTCTAAAACGGAGACTTCAAGCGGACCCGTATCGTCTTCAGTCAATGCGACCAAGGCACTCAAGGCTTGGTCGAGCCATTTCACTGCTTCTTTGTCTTTAGCCGGGGCAACCCATTCTTCAGGCCAAGCTTCTACCGCAAACATGAAGCCGAGTGCCCAAACTTGACCAAAAGCGGGTACGTCTTCACCCGGGTTATCGCGCATCGCCAGCGCGCGTTCTTCTTCACTCAAACTGGCCATGACGCCGCGCACATCCATCACCTGTGGGTAAAAAGCGCGTTCGTCCTCTAGGTCTTGAACGTCGGCATCTAAAGAAGCTTCTATCTCTTTCCAACGTTGGCTCCAGAGTTTGAAGAAAAGGGCGTATTGCGCCTCGTCGGCAAATTTCCCTTCACCACCTTCGCCGGTGTCCAGCAGCACGGGTAAATATTCAGTCAACGGCACTTGGCGACGTCCGCAGATCAGAGCTGCCATGAAGCCTTCACAAAACTCCCACTGCGGCGTTTCGGAGTTACGCGTACGCAAGTCGTCCAAGATGTCGTCTAATGTGTCAAAGTCATCAGGCGTTAGCGATTGGTCGATGGAAATCAAAGTGTCCGAAGGGTTTTCTGGGTTGTTTGACATGACTTATTTGGCAAATGAAGTAAAAAATTACACTAAGAGCGCAAATTGACAGTGAAAATGAATCAGCGCATGGCTTGACTGGCGGTTTATGGGCAGTTTAACCTTTAGCATAGCGTGGTACAAAAACTGTGCTTTTTTGCTGCAATGCAATATAGCTTTATATCTAAGCTAGCCTCTATTATCCAGCGTTTTTACAGGTGTCGTGAAGCGCTGATGCCCACCAATTTCAGGAATATGTGATGTTTAATCGTGTTAAAGCCTCTCTGCAAAGCCCAAATTGGGCGCACTTGAACAGCAGCTTCCCGATGCGATACAGCGCGTTTGCGTTTTGTGGCTTTGTTGTCCTGCTCAGTTTGTTCACAGTGGTAGGTTTTGGTGTGGGTTGGTTATTTTTGGTGGTGTCGCTGGGTTTGTGCGGTTTGGGCGCTTATGACTTGCAGCAAACCAAGCGCGCTGTGCTGCGTAACTACCCCGTGATTGGGCATTTGCGGTTTGTTTTGGAATACATCCGACCTGAAATGCGTCAGTATTTTGTTGAAAGCGATGCCGAGGCCACGCCGTTTTCACGTGCGCAGCGTTCTTTAGTCTACCAACGCGCCAAGGGCGAGTCAGACAAACGGCCTTTTGGCACACAGCTTGACGTTAAAACGGTGGGCTACGAGTGGATCAACCACTCCATCGCCCCGACCAAGCTGGATTCGCACGACTTTCGCATCACCATTGGCGAGCACAGCGCGCAACCTTACAGCGCCAGCATCTTCAACATCTCCGCCATGAGTTTTGGGGCGCTCTCGGCCAACGCTATTTTGGCGCTCAATGCGGGCGCCAAGCGCGGTGGTTTTGCACACGATACGGGCGAGGGTTCAATTTCAGAGCACCACCGCGTTCATGGTGGCGACCTGATTTGGGAAATCGGCTCCGGCTATTTCGGTTGCCGCAATATCGATGGCACGTTCAATGCCGATAAATTCACCCAAGGCGCAAGCCAGCCGCAAGTCAAAATGATCGAGCTCAAGCTCAGCCAAGGCGCCAAACCCGGCCATGGCGGCATGTTGCCTGGCCCCAAAGTGACGGCTGAAATTGCGGCGGCACGTGGTGTGCCAGAGGGGGTGGACTGCATCTCGCCCGCCAGCCACAGCGCGTTTTCAACGCCGATAGAAATGATGCAGTTCATCGACAAGCTGCGCACCTTGTCTGGCGGCAAGCCAACCGGCTTTAAATTGTGCATTGGCCATGCTTGGGAGTGGTTTGCCATCGTCAAAGCCATGCAAGTGACAGGCATCACACCCGACTTTATTGTGGTGGATGGTGCAGAGGGCGGCACCGGTGCAGCACCTTTGGAGTTTGTCGACCATGTGGGCAGCCCACTGCAAGAAGGCCTCTTGTTGGTGCATAACACGCTAAAAGGCGTTAATTTGCGCGAAAAAATTAAAATAGGTTGTGCCGGCAAAGTCGTCAGCGCGTTTGACATCAGCCGGATGATGGCTTTGGGTGCGGACTGGTGCAATTCTGCACGGGGTTTTATGTTTGCTTTGGGCTGCATCCAAGCGCAAAGCTGCCATACCGGCAATTGCCCCACGGGCGTCACCACACAAGACCCGTTGCGTCAGCAAGCCTTGGTCGTGCCAGACAAGGCTGAGCGGGTTTTTCATTACCACCAAAGCACTTTGGAGGCGCTTAAAGAGATGGTGCAAGCCGCTGGACTCTTGCACCCGCAGGACATCACGGCCTTTCACATCTCGCGCCGTGTCAGTGACAACGAAGTGCGTTTGTTGGGCAACATCATGCCGCGTGTGAAGGTGGGTTCTTTGCTGGATGACGATTTGAGCGAAGACCATAAGGTCTATAAAAACTATTGGAACAAGGTCACAGCGGATAGTTTTTCGCTACATATGTCAGAGCAGACTGTGTAATAACACCGCCGGCTAGCAGGCGTTTATGCAAACACAAAACAGCTTGATCCTTGCTCAGCAGGGTCGCGCGGTGGGTGACGGCTAAATCAATGAACTTTTGATCATCCGGGTCTTTGCAGACGGCCAGTGCACGCGGTGCTGGCTCTACCAAAGTCACGTAGTGGTCAAATTTAAGCAGTACATCCGCAGCGTTCACTTGGTAAAAAGCCATGCGAAGCGTGATTTTAGGGTAGCCCAGTACCCGTTCCAGCTCGTCACGCATGGCTGGGGTGCTGATCCAATGCAGCTGGCGGTCTAAAAAGTCGATCCGTAAAGGGCTGATATCTGGATCGTTGAAAACCAGCAAGTCCAACAAGACGTTGGTGTCTAGGACAAACGGTTTTATGCCATTAGGCATCTTTTTTCACACGCGCAGAGCCCGTCACCATGTCAAAACGGAACAAACGGCATTCAATCGGGCCGTTCCACATTGGGACACGGCGCGACTCTTTGAGGCGCATTTTGCTGGGCAGCTTCATGTCTGGCGTCAGCATGTGGGCGGTCCAGCCGGCGTAGTTTTTCTTCCAGTGTGTTGCCAGTTGAGGGAAGAAATCGTCGCCATTTTCTGTTTCTGCAATTTCTCGCTGACCAAAACGTGCGACCTCCGCTGCGGGCTGGGTGGGGTCTTCGTACGTAGTCTGCTCTTGGCTGGCGTTGTTCCGCCCACCTCTTCCATCAGCTCCATCACTGCCACCACTTCTTCTGGCTTGCTGACCTGCTACGCCGCTGATGCCAATCCGTTCACCATACGGCGGGTTGACCAGCATCACACCCGTCGCGGCGGGGGGCATGCGTTGCCAAACGGCGCCCCCCCGGAACCCCCCCACAACGGCCCCACCCGCCCGCCCGGCGGTGCGG
>CBDUEA010000055.1:0-8532 GCA_965365965.1 uncultured Polaromonas sp.
GTGAAACTGAGTATCCACGTCATCGCCACCACCAATGCCGCAGCACCTGCTGTATGCGCCAAAGCACCTAAAAGTGGCCAACCGAGTACTACGTTGGATAAACCACTGAGCAATTGCCACAGCGCCAGCAGTGCCAGCCAACCCGCGTACCGTCGCAAAGCTGGCGTTTGCTTTAATTGCCAAGCCGTCCAACCCAACGCCAAGAACAGTGCATATGCCACCAAGCGGTGCGTGTAGTGGATGGCGGTGAGCGCGGAGAACGTGATGTGTTCCCCATTGGGCATCAGCCCCAATTGACGCCACAAGGTGAAGCCTTGGTTAAAGTCCATGACCGGCCACCAGCTTTTTTGACAGTCAGGAAAGCTGGTGCAAGCCAGCACCGCGTAGTTGGTGCTGACCCAGCCACCTAGGGCGATTTGTAGCCACAGCAGTGCAAAAACGGCGAACAGACCTGTACGTAAACGAGCATTCACGTGCGTCACGGGTGCGGCATCACGGGTTTGGGCATACAGTGCGGCTTGTCTGCTCAACAACATCAACAAGACCAAGGCACCCAATAAGTGCAAGGTGACAATGGCAGGAAAGAGCTTCAACGTAACGGTCAATGCGCCAAATGCACCCACCAAACTGACCCAAAACAAACTCGCTGTCGGCCACCAAGGACTGATTTGCAAGTGCGCTTTCGGTTGAAACTCAGACAAAACGCGTATTTTTTGAAGCACTTGTTGCCTGTTTTTGTAACGCGTCCACCAGCTGTTGAGGGTCAAGGTCAAGATCAACACACCGACACTGGTAGCCAAGTAGCGGTGCAACATTTCTATCCATGCCTTGCTGTGGGTAACGGGGCCGGTAGGCATGGCGCTTTGTGCCGCTGCAATACTCGACTGAGCTCCAAAAGGGCTGGCGCTGCCGTAGCAACCAGGCCAGTCTGGGCAGCCCAATCCAGAGTCCGTCAAACGGGTAAAAGCGCCAAAAATGACCAAGTCAAAGGTTAAAAACAAGGTAAACAGCGTCAGCGCTTGCAACCGTTTGCGCCGATCAGCCCCCTTGTGCTGCAACCACCACCACGCCAAAGGTCCCACGGCAACTGACAGGCCCAACAGCATGACGCGCAAGATAGGCGCGAGATTGACAAGACTTGACGTATCCATGGGTCCTAATTGGCGGTTTTGATGTATCTATTGAATGATGGAATCAACGCCCAGCGTTATCCCACGAGGATGAGGCACGTAGCATGCGCTCTATGTCGCGCTTGGCTTTACTGGCAGCCTCTGCATTGAAGCCTGTGGCAAAGCGCATCATCCAATTGCCCATCGGGTCGACGACATACAAATGGTCGGCCAATGCTTGACCTTTAACCGGCTCTAACCACGTTGCCAATTTGTCTTGTGGGATGCGCAGCACAGTAGCGCCTTTCAAGGCTGGGAGCAACGCGTCGGCAATAGGTGCGTCGTCCGTCACCAGCCACACCCAATCGAGCCGGTCTTTCTCTTTACCCAAGCTTTCCCGCAGTTGACGCTGCAAGTACAAGTGGTTTTGGCATTGAGCATCACAAGCGCCACCCGAAACACTGACCAAGAGCCACTGACCCTTAAGCGCCTGCAAAGACGCGGTTTGCCCGTCCAATGTGGCCGCCATCAATGCGGGTGTGGGACGCTGTGGGTTGATCAATTCACCAAAATTACGACGACCATCCGGACGTACGACGTAGTAGGTGAAGTACGAAGCAATCACGGGTGCAGCACACACCAGCATGACGGCGAGCATCTTCCAGCGACCAAGCTTGGTACGCGTGGCCGGGATGCCATCCGCATTGAACGCAGGCATGTTGTGAACGGTTAATCCTATAGGGTGTTCGGTAGTTTGAGACTTAGTCATGCGGTACAGATTTGAGTTTGAATTTTGGTCGGACAATTTGAAACCAGAAATAAAGAATGGCGATTAATGCACTCAGTGCCCACCACTGCGCTGCGTAGCCATAGTGCTTTTCAACCCCCATATTGGGGCGCTGCCAATGGCGCAATAAACCATCAGGGTTTGCGGTAACCGTTTCAGCTGGCGCTAAGGTATCGAGTTGCAGTAAAGAAACCGACAAAACATCTCGTTGAATTTGCTTCGAAAATTCAGACAAGTCGATATTTTGCCGTATGAGCCCCAAGTCTGCGCCTTTGAACTCGTATAACTTGGACGGTGGCGGGGCAATTCGACCTTCAATACGCACCAAACCTGCAGCGGTATTTACTTCTGGAACTTCAGTACGGTTGAGAAAATGACGTGCTACCCAACCACGTTGCACCAGAATGACCTTTTTAGCCGCTGTGGTCTGGCCAGCCAACTCAAACGGTGTCAACACAAAAAACCCCGGTTTACCGTCCATTTGCCGATTGTCCAAAAATACAGTGTGTTGCGGCAGCCAAGTTCCTGTCAAGGCAGCAAGACGATGCACCATATTGAGCGAATCTGGTGCAGCTAATAAGGCCAGTTCATCTACAACAGATTGTGCGGATTGTTGTTCGATAGCCGTTTGTAGTGCTTCTTTTTGAGCGGCACGACCGATTTGCCAAACCCCAAGGCTCGCGGTAATAGCCACACCTAAAGCAGCCGCTAAAGTCAACAACCAAAACCGTACATTCAAACTCACGCGATAATCCTGTTCATGACATATCTCGTAATTCTCGGTTTCATCGCCATATTTTCCAGTTTGGTCATTGCTATGCTCTTTATGCTCAAAGGCGGGCAAAGCGATAAATCAAACAACATCGCCAAATCCAAGGGCATGGCGCGAGCACTTGCCTTCAGGGTCGGCTTTTCAATTTTGTTGTTCATTTGTATCTTGGTGGCTTGGAAACTTGGCTATATTCAACCTACTGGGATTGCAGCAGGCAAATAATCGTTCCAAAGAATCACTCTTCCATCAGAAAAAAAGGCGCTATGAAGCGCCTTTTTTTTATTCTAAAAGACCGTTACATCCAGTAAACAAGTATATACAAGCCTAACCAGACCACGTCCACGAAATGCCAATACCATGCAGCACCTTCAAAACCGAAATGACGCTCAGGCGTAAAGTGTCCTTTTTGCAACCGTAAGGTGATGAACAGCAACATCAACATGCCAATAAAGACATGGAAACCATGGAAACCCGTCAGCATGAAGAACGTAGAGCCGTATACGCCTGAACTCAACTTAAGATTTAATTCAGCGTAGGCATGGTAATACTCGTAGCCTTGCACAACCAAGAAGACAATACCCAAGATAACCGTCATCCACATAAACATGATTGTTTTAGTGCGATTTCCTGCTACCAGCGCATGATGCGCAATCGTTAACGTGACACCAGAAGACAACAACAATGCCGTGTTGATGGTTGGCAACCAAAACGGTGTCATGGTGGTAAAGGGCTCCACAATGCCTGCTGGGGATGCAGTTGCACCGGCCACGAGACTCGGCCAGACCGCCTTGAAGTCTGGCCACAACAACGCATTCTCCAAACTACCCAGTGCCGGCACCGAGTGAGCGCGTGCCCACCATAGCGCGGTGAAGAAAGCGCCAAAGAACATCACTTCAGAGAAAATAAACCAGCTCATACTCCAACGGTATGACAAGTCGATCTTGTGACCATATTGACCGCTTTCGCTTTCAGTGACAGCTTCGCTGAACCACTGGAAAAGAACGCCAAGCCAAACCACCATACCTAATATGAGAGAGTACTTTCCCCAATCAGCGCCATTGATCCACTGGCTTGCGCCCAAGATCACGAAAAACAAGCCAAGCGCAGCCAAGGCTGGATGACGAGATGGATTCGGGACGAAGTAATACGGTGTTGTTCCGTGTGCATGTGAACTCATAATGACTCCTAACTCTCTCTTCTTTGAATCTTAAACTTTAACTTTAACTTTAACTTTAATCGTTGAATTCTATATAAACCAAACTCAGTAAATCAGTCTTCTTTTATTTGGCAACCACAATATTTACCAGAAAAATCAACCCACCCACCATCAGCATCACCATCACGATAGCCACAGCCATGATATGCAATGGATTGAGCTTTTCCAAGTCTTTCTGATAATCACTGTTTTTTCGAACCCCGAAAAATGCCCAACTTATCGCTTTGAACGTTCCGATAAAAGAACCTTTACGCTGCGCTACAGGCACACTACTTGGTGCTGAAGCTTGCTCTGTATTATCTTTATCTTCTTGCGGTATCACGCGCCTGCCTTATCAACTTTTGATATCGTTTTATCTACTGCCGCAGTCGGCGCTGGCGGTGTTTTACCACCCACTTCAAAAAATGTGTATGACAACGTGATGGTGCTGACATCTTTTGAAAGCTTAGGATCAATCACAAAAGCGACCGGCCATTGTTTTTTCTCACCCGCTTCCAAGGTGTATTGGTTAAAGCAAAAACATTCCAATTTGTTGAAATGCGCAGCTGCTTGCTTGGGGGCGTAGCTTGGTATAGCTTGTGCAGACATTCTGTGATTTTGTACGTTTTGAAACTCGTACATCACGGTTGCCAACTCCCCTGGATGCACTTGCATTGAGCGCACTGCAGGTTTGAAGTCCCAAGGCCCACTTGAATTCACGTCAAACTCAACTGTAATTGTTCGCGATGTATCGACTTGAGTATTGGCAGGCACAGAAGATTGTGCACCAGGAATACTGCGATCCCCAAGTGCCAAAATGTTGATGCCAGTCAACTCACAAATAGCTTTGTACATAGGTACCAAGGCATAGCCAAAGGCAAACATAGCCACCGTGATCACGGCTAGCTTGCGTACCATATTGCTATTTGCTTGTTTGATGCTCATATGCAGTTACGCATTCAGATTAAGAGTTCGACATAAGGAATTGGCAAGCTTGCTTTAGTGACCTAAAACAACCATCTTGGCCATGAATCCTATGAAAAACACAATCGCAACCGAAGCCAGTATCAGTCCTAAGCGGCGGTTGCTCTTTTTTTGTTCTGGTGTCATCACAAACCAATATGCTTTGTTAGAGGTAAGTTTCAGGCAATAATTTTGGTAGCTGTTGCATTCAGCTTTGGCGGTGTTTCAAAGGTGTGAAACGGCGCTGGAGAAGGCACTTCCCACTCCAAACCCTCTGCAGCTTCCCAAGGTTGTTGTGGTGCTTTTTCTCCCTTGCCCATCATGGTTGGCAAGACGACGAAGACAAAAAAGTAAACTTGTGCAAAACCAAATGCAAAGGCTCCAACAGAAGCTACCGCATTGAAGTCAGCAAACTGCATTGGATAGTCCGCATAACGACGCGGCATACCAGCCAAGCCTAAGAAGTGCATTGGGAAAAAGGTGACGTTAAAGGCAATCAATGACCACCAGAAATGAATCTTACCGCGTGTTTCGTTGTACATCACTCCGGTCCACTTTGGACTCCAGTAGTAGTAACCTGCAAACATCGCATACAAAGAACCCGCTACCAAGACGTAATGGAAGTGAGCCACCACGTAGTAAGTGTCTTGCAATTGAATATCAATGGGCGCCATGGCCAAGATCAAACCCGTGAATCCACCCATGGTGAACACAAAAATGAAGCCGACAGCAAACAACATCGGTGTTTCAAACGTCATCGACCCACGCCACATCGTGGCAATCCAGTTGAAGATTTTCACAGCTGTTGGCACCGCAATCAACATCGTGGCGTACATGAAGAACAGCTGGCCCGTCACAGGCATGCCGGTCGTGAACATGTGGTGTGCCCACACAATAAAGCTCAAAATGGCAATACTGGAGGTTGCATACACCATAGAAGCGTAGCCGAAAAGTTTTTTACGAGAGAATGCAGGAATAATCTGACTCACAATGCCGAACGCCGGCAAGATCATGATGTACACCTCTGGGTGACCAAAGAACCAGAAAATATGCTGGTACATGACGGGGTCGCCACCACCGGCTGGGTTGAAAAAGCTGGTGCCAAAATGGCGATCTGTCAGCGTCATGGTGATCGCACCAGCCAACACGGGCATCACAGCAATCAACAAATACGCTGTAATCAACCATGTCCAGCAGAACATTGGCATTTTCATCAGGGTCATCCCCGGCGCGCGCATGTTCAAGATAGTCACAATGATGTTGATGGAGCCCATGATCGAACTAGCACCCAAAATGTGCATCGCAAAAATACCCGCATCCATGGAAGGGCCCATTTGCAAAGTCAATGGCGCATAAAGCGTCCAGCCGGCGGCAGGCGCTCCACCCGGCATGAAGAAGGAACCTACTAACATAGATGCTGCAGGAATCATCAACCAGAAACTAAAGTTATTCATGCGGGCAAAAGCCATGTCAGCCGCGCCGATTTGCAACGGAATCATCCAGTTCGCAAAACCCACAAAACCCGGCATGATGGCGCCGAACACCATGATCAAACCATGCATCGTGGTGAGCTGGTTAAACAACTCTGGATTAACCAATTGCAATCCCGGCTGAAACAACTCTGCACGAATCAACAGTGCCAATACCCCGCCGACCATCAGCATGGTGAAGCTAAAAAGCAAATACAGTGTGCCGATGTCTTTGTGATTGGTTGCAAAAACCCAACGACGCCAGCCGACGGGAGCGCCGTGGTCATGATGATCATCGTGGGCATCGTGTGATGGGTGGCCTAAAACTGCACTCATGTTGGTATCTTTCTCAAATCTTGTTAGCTATTTCAATACTATTTGAACAATATTTTGAAGCTTTAATTATTTACGCGCTGCCAAAACTTCGGCCGGCTGAACCAGCTGACCCGTTTTGTTTGACCAATTATTTTTCGTGTAGCTAATAACTGCTGCCAAATCAGTGTCACTGAGTTGTTTCCAAGCTGGCATAGCGCCATTATTTTGCCCATTCAACAAAACCATGATTTGCTTTGTGTGGTCAGCATCCAAGACAACCGCCGCGCCATCGAGCGGCTTGATGGGACCAGCCCCCTTACCATTGGCTTGATGGCAAGCTGCACAATTAGCTGCATACACTTTTTCACCACGCTTTTGAATGTCTTCCAATGTCCATACTTTGCTTGGATCATCTGCTTTAGCTGCAAGTTTTTTCTGCTCGTCACCCACCCACTTGGAGTAATCCTCAGCCGAAACCACTTTGACGTGAATAGGCATGTACGCATGCTCTTTTCCACACAGTTCAGCACATTGACCGTAGTAATCACCCACTTTTTCAGCACGGAACCATGTATCACGCACGAAACCAGGAATCGCATCTTGCTTGATACCAAATGCTGGCACCATAAAAGCATGAATCACATCGTATGCCGTCGTGATCACGCGTACTTTTTTATTTACAGGTACGACCAGTGGATTGTCTACTTTAAGAAGATAGTTATCGACCGTTTGACCGCTTTTAGGGCCGCCATTTTGAGACATTTCGCGGTGCGTTGCATCGAGTGTAGAGACGAATCCAATGCCTTCGCCTTCACCTTTGATGTAGTCGTAACCCCACTTCCATTGCATGCCCGTTGCCTTGATGGTCAAATCAGCGTTGGTCGTATCTTTCATGGCAACCACCACCTTGGTTGCTGGCAAAGCCATCAAAATGACAATAATAAATGGAACAATCGTCCAAACAATCTCTACTGTCACCGATTCATGAAAATTGGCTGGCTTATGTCCTACAGATTTACGATGCTTCCAGATGGAGTAAAACATCACACCAAAAACCGCCAAGAAAACCACGGTGCAAATGATCATCATGTACCAATGCAACCAGCTTTGCTCTTGGGCAATTTTGGTGACGCCTGTTGGCAAATTGAGCTGGTTCACACCGGGTCCACCAGGTAAATCACCCGTTGCAAAAGCTGCAGTAGCCGCCAATGAGCAACCCGCGACAACCATTTTTACAGCACTAGCGATCAAGCCATTAGGAGTTAATTTTTTCGTGGTGGGCATCATTTTTCTTCAGTTCTTCACTGTCCTACATCAATTGACGAACAATGTTTTTTTGTCCTAAGTCAACTAATCAATAAATTTATTTAACCATGTATTCTATACTGAGCGCCAGCAAGCTTCGTGCAAACTCGTTGTTTCGCTAGAATAATTTAAGCAAAATCAACAGAACTCGCCATCACGATAAACCCGTAAGTAGTTTTTGCGCGAAGCGCACAGAATTGACTCATCACAGGCTTGTCGATTCATAATCAGCAAAGCATAGGTCAAAAGCAAGGAAACAGTGAAGATACTGCACGAATTCCCCCACAAAGCTAATTGTCATGGCTTGATAGACTGCCTTTCAACATACGGACACTCTGACCTTTCCTCAAGTTGCGCCTTAACCATAGGAAATTTCGATGGCGTCCATCGTGGTCACCAAGCCATGTTGGCGTTGCTTAAAAACGAGGCATCGCACCGCAAAATCCCCAGTTGCGTGATGACTTTTGAGCCGCATCCGCGCGACTATTTCGCCAAAGTTGCCAACAAACCCGACTTAGCGCCAGCCAGAATTGCGACTTTGGGCGAAAAATGGACGAAATTGCCGGTTTGGGCCTTTGTTCAATCCTGGGTTTGCCCTTTCACCCGCGGTTTGCCGC
>CBDUEA010000056.1:0-8421 GCA_965365965.1 uncultured Polaromonas sp.
TGGACCCTGCCGGTTGCCGTACTTGCTTCGGGTTTTGCCGCGCTGATCATAGGATTTTTTGTGGTTCGTACCCACGGCATTTACTTCATCATGGTAACGATGGCTTTTGCCCAAATGGTTTTCTTTTTGTTTTTTGACAACAAGGTGCTTGGCGGGTCTGATGGCCTGTACATCAACTTCAAGCCAAGCGCTAGCATGTTTGGTGTGACCTTGTTTGATTTGGATAACACAACCACGTTTTACTATTTCACATTGGTTTCTGTGATTGTTGTTTATTTCTTTTTGCGTCGCTTGCTGTGGAGTCCGCTGGGACGTGCACTAGCGGGTATTCGTGTTAACGAGCACCGCATGCGTGCAATCGGTTTTGAGTCCTTCAGTTATAAGCTAACTGCTTTTACTTTAGCAGGTGCATTGGCAGGCTTAGCCGGTTATCTCTGGGGCGCTCAAAGTGGCTACATCAACCCAGAACTCATGGGATTTCACATGAGCGCGCACGCCATCATGATGGTCATTTTGGGTGGCATGGGTAATTTTGCGGGTGCGATTGTTGGTGCATTCACCTTTGAGCTCGTTCTGCACTTGTTTAAAGACTTACCCACCATTCAAATGTTTGGTTTTGATCTGAACTTAGGCAAACACTGGCAGCTATGGATGGGAACATTTATTGTGTTGGTGGTGCTGTTCGCACCGCGCGGCATACTTGGCTGGGTGGAACAATTATCCAGGCGTAAGGAGGGTGCACATGAGTGAACTTCTTTTATCTGCCAAAAACTTAACGAAACGTTTTGGTGGTTTAGCCGCCGTCAACAATGTGTCGATCAATCTGTACAAAGGTCAACTACATGCCGTCATTGGCCCCAACGGAGCGGGAAAATCCACACTGACAAACTTGTTGTCTGGTGATTTGACTTTGACGTCTGGCACGATCACACTGGGTGAGCAAGATGTTACAGGATGGCGTGCAGAACAAATTTCTCGGCAAGGTTTAGGTCGTAGCTTTCAAAAAACCAATGTTTTTTTGCCTTTCAGTGTTTGGGAGAATGTGCGTTTGGCGGCACAATCGCGTGACACCCAGCAACCGTGGAACCCCCTTCGTTGGTTTCAAAATACACGTCACGCTGCAAAATCAATAGCGTCGCATGACATTGCGATGTCTGCCATATCACTCTGCAAGCTTGAAAATAGAATGCATTCAGTTGCAGGAACAATCAGTCATGGCGAACAACGGCAGCTAGAAATTGCCATGACATTAGCAACAAAGCCACAGGTTTTATTGCTTGATGAACCTCTAGCCGGCATGGGTGTGGCTGAGGCTGAACGCATGATTGAATTGCTGATGCGCTTAAAGAAAGACCACGCCATACTCTTAGTTGAGCATGATATGGATGCCATATTTGCCTTGGCGGACCAGCTCACGGTCATGGTTAACGGACAAGTTATTGCCAGCGATACACCTGACAACGTACGAAATGATGCCGCAGTACAGGCGGCGTATTTAGGTGAAGAAGAGCATGCACCAGATGCGATGGAGACGCAGCATGTCTGAATTACTGATTGATGTCCAAGGTTTGAATACTTATTACGGTGCAAGTCATATCCTGCAAGGTATAGATTTCTCTGTTGCTCGGGGCGAGACTATCGGCTTGATGGGTCGCAATGGCATGGGTAAAAGCACACTCCTCAAAAGTATCATGGGTTTGGTTAAACCCAAGTCTGGAATCGTGTCTGTCATGGGACAAAATATGACAGGTGAAGCACCCTACAAAATTGCGAATTTAGGCGTTGCTTACGTGCCAGAAGGTCGCGGTATTTTTGGTAATTTGAGTGTCATTGAAAATCTAAAAATGGCGGCCCGTCCAGGCAAATCTGCAGCTGCCATAGCACGCTCAGCAAAACAACAAGACTGGAATTACGAAAAGGTTTTAGAGACATTCCCTCGACTTAAAGAACGGCTGAGCCATGGTGGTCAACAACTCTCTGGCGGTGAACAACAAATGCTGACCATTGGTCGAGCCTTGATGACCAATCCAGATGTTTTAATTTTAGATGAAGCGACTGAAGGCTTAGCACCTTTGATAGCGATTGAAATTTGGCGCATTTGCAGCATGATCCGTGCAAGTGGCATCAGCAGCATCATCGTCGATAAAAACTGGAAGCATGTGACTCAAATCACAGACCGTAATGTGATCTTGGTTAAAGGACAAGTTGTTTTTACGGGAAGCTCGGCACAACTTCATGCACAGCCTGAAATCCTGAGCCAACACCTTGGTGTTTGACCTGAACTCAAAAACATGTGAACTTACTTGTCCAGCTTTTATTGGCATTACATATAAATTTTCTGCAACAACTTTATGACTGTCTTACGTTCACTGGCAGTTAGCCGTGACGTCGCTTCTATTTCAAGTTCGAACGCTGTTTTTTCTGCATCATTCATCAAGGAAGCACCTTCATTCGTCACGTGTAAACCCATAATTCGTCCATCAACAGGATGGGGTTGACGAACAATGAGTTTACGTTTTTGCAAGGCATTGATGATGCCTACCAAGTTTGGCGGCAAAATATTCAGTGCGCCACATAATTGACGTGAACTGATTCCTGGATTGTGTGAGATTAGTGATAAAACGGAAAAATCAACGATACGCAGCTCAAAGACGGCCATACGATCCACGAAAACCTCAATGATGGCCAAAGCAGCGCGGCGCGCGTTGTAACCCATGAGCGTCTCAAGATAACTGGTATCAACCTTTTGAAGTAGGTTGCTAACAACTGCTGTAGATTTAGTTTTCATACAGTCTGACTGGATATTTTGTCAATAACTTTTCCAATCATCGACATTTGAATTTTATGCATCTTTGATGTTTTCTTATTCTTTGTCGCTCACATGATGTGATGAAAACAAAGCAGGAGTGGCCACATTCTCAACATTAAAGCCAATCAGTAAAAAAAGAGCTACAGCAAGCCATAAAATTCACCTTTAGATTAGTGTCTTCAATTAGTACCCTTCTTACCAATATACAAAAAGCAACTTTCTAATTTGCGGGAATTGCCGGCTTCTTTGCTGCACCAAGATAGGTATCAATCACACGCGGGTCAGTTGCCAAATCAGAAGCTGGACCTTGCAAACCAATTTCCCCCATCTCCAATACATAACCATAGTCAGCGGCCTCTAGTGCAGCACGTGCATTTTGCTCAACCAAGAGCGTCGTCACACCCGTTTTACGCAAGGCTTCAATCGTTCGAAATATTTCTTTGACGATCAACGGCGCTAATCCCAAGCTGGGCTCATCCAACATCAATAAGCTAGGGCGCGACATCAGTGCCCGACCAACGGCGAGCATTTGTCGCTCACCACCGGACAATGTGCCTGCCTCTTGCGCGCGGCGTTCTTTCAAACGAGGGAATAAGTCAAACACCACTTCAATTTGATCACGCCATTGTTTGTTGCCTAGACGCACTTGCCGAAAGGCGCCCAGTACTAAATTATCTTCAACAGACATACTGCCAAACAGTTCACGCCGCTCTGGAACCAAAGCAATACCCAGCATGACACGCTCTTCAAGGGGTAAATTGGAAACAGATTGTCCTGCGTATTCAATGAGTCCCGTCGAGGGTAAAACCCCCATCAATGCATTAAGAAGGGTGGATTTACCAGCGCCATTAGGGCCAATAACGGTGATGATACTGCCCTGCGCAGCCTCCAAATAAATGCCACGTAATACTTCCGCTTTACCGTAGCCGGCATGTAAACCTTGAACTTTAAGGATAGGACTTGTCATGACTGTATTTTCCTTAATGCTCGGTACCAAGGTAGGCGGCTCGTACGGCTGGACTGGCCTGAATTTCTTCTGGAGTGCCTTCAATCAGGCGTGTCCCAAACTCCATAACCACAATCCGATCCGTCACTTGCATGACCAAATCCATGTCGTGCTCAACCAACAAAATACTCATCCCCTCACCTTTGAGTTGTCGCAATACATCGGCCAATGCTTGCTTTTCTTTGTGACGCAAACCAGCAGCAGGCTCGTCAAGTAGTAATAAAGCAGGATCGTTGCAAAGTGCCCGTGCTATTTCAAGCAAACGTTGTGGCCCCATCGCTAAGTTGCCAGCTAGTTCGTTCATATAATTGCCCATGCCAACACGAATTAACTGAACCTCAGCTTCACGAAACAACCGCTGCTCTTCAGCACGATCAAGTCTCAGCATTGCTGCGCTGGCACCTTTCTGCCCCCTAAGATGCGCACCCAAAGCCACATTTTCTAATACGGTCATATCGGCAATCATTTTGACGTGCTGGAACGTACGCGAGATACCTCGTTTTGCAATTTCTCTCGAGGGTAAACTGCTGATAGCCTCGCCGCGAAACGTGACCGTGCCACTGGTTAAAGGTAGCACGCCGGTTATCAAATTAAAAGTAGTCGACTTGCCGGCACCATTGGGGCCAATCAAGCCTACAATTTGACCTGCTTGAACTGAAAAGTTGATGTTATTTACTGCGACCAAGCCACCGAACTCTTTACGAATGTCAGTTGCCTGTAACACCACATCACCAAGTACAGGTTTGGTACGCTGTGGCAACGGTTCGGCATTTTGCCAATCTGCTTTGCGAGGCAACTTTGGCAATCTACGGTCAACGAAATCCCAAACACCATTGGGTGCATACTTCAATATAAGTACCAGCAACACCCCAAATACAATCGTTTCATAACTGCCACTCGTCCCTATCAGTTTAGGCAATAGAACCTGCAATTGATCTGCTAAAAGTTTTGTAATCGTAACGCCAGTAAGAGCTCCCCATACATGCCCTGCACCACCTAAAACAGCCATGAACAAGTATTCAATTCCAATGTGGACACCAAACGGAGAAGGATTGACCGAGCGTTGAAAATGCGCATATAACCAACCGGAAACTGAAGCGAACAATGCCGCAATCATGAAGATGCCAATCTTAAAGCGCAGTGTGTCAATGCCCACTGACTCTGCCATTTGAGAGCCAGTACGCAAAGAACGAATGGCTCGACCCACCCTAGAGTCCAACAAATGGATCATGCTCAACGTTCCTAACAAAACCAGACTCCAAGTCATCAAAAAGAAGGTTTGACCTTGCCCAATTTCCCAACCAAAAAGTGAAAGTCCCTCGACATTCAAAATGCCGTCATATTTACCCAAGGCATCTAGGTTACCCATGATGTAATAGAGCGACAAACCCCAAGCGAGCGTTGCTAGTGGCAAATAGTGTCCAGACATGCGCAAAGTAATCCAGCCCAAAAATAGCGCACATATAGCGGTTAAGCCTAGACCAATGAGTAATGTCAACCAAGGCGATACACCTAAATTAACCGTCAAATAAGCAGTCGTGTAGGCACCAATTCCCACGAATGCGGCTTGACCAAATGAAGTGAGTCCACCCACACCAGTCAGCAACACCAAGCCCAAAACTGCTAAGGTTGACATACCGATGTAATTCAACTGTGTGATCCAAAACTCTGGGAGAGGCAGGACAGAGATCAGCAACACACTTGCGATCAGACCTATCCAGCCGATTTTATTTAAATTCAACTCAATGCTCCTCATCTGAATGGCCGCCCTTGACTGAGCGCCAAAAAAGCACTGGCAAAATCAGGGTAAATACAATGACCTCTTTGAAAGCGCTTGCCCAAAATGAACCAAATGCTTCAATGACTCCCACTAGCAACGCACCTAATGCGGCGCCAGGATAGCTGGCCAATCCACCAATGACGGCAGCAACAAATCCTTTGAGTCCAATCAAGAATCCCGAATCGAAATAAATAGTGGTTGTCGGCCCGATCAACAATCCGGACAAAGCGCCAATCAACGCAGCCATTGCCAACGTCAACTGTCCTGCCGTTTGCGAAGAAATGCCCATCAGACGTGCCCCTAACCGATTCACAGCCGTTGCACGCAAGGCTTTGCCATACAGCGTACGTTCAAAAAACAGCCACAACATAATAATGAGTGCCGTAGAAGCCAACGCAATAATGATGGCCTGACCAGACAAATTCACAGCCCCAAGGCTAAACCGAGCATCCCAGAAAGAAGGATTGCGGAATCCCTCTGCCCCAAAAAATAACAAACCCAAACCAGTCAAGGCAAAATGAACCCCAACCGAGACAATTAAAAGAACAAGCGAACTTGCATCAGCCAAAGATTGATAAGCTAAACGATAGACCAAGGGACCGAATGCCGTAACGATGCAGACAGAGAGCAAGGCTTGGAATATCAATGGAAATTGCTGGGGTGCAGCCCAATAAGTTACTGCAGCAATAGCAACAGGAATGAACAGCACTTTAAGACCTGCAAGCAGCGCTTGGCCGACGACTTGGTGTCTACGCCAATATTGATAAGCTTCCGCAATTGCAGCCAGCCCTGCCAACAGCAACAACAGCCATACCGTACCAGGCACCTTCCCAGTCTGTAAAAGGGCCAAAGTTAGTGCACCATAAGTTACAAACTCACCCTGCGGAATGAAAATCACTCGTGTGACTGCAAAAACCAAGACAAGCGCCAAACCTAGCAATGCATAAATAGCACCATTGGTTAGACCATCTACCAACAAAATGCTGGCTATCGAAAAATCCATTTTCAGCCCTTAAAGTAAGACTTCACGAGTCGGGTGCAAGGCCAACGCGTCATGCATTCCAGCATGCGCGCTTACCCGTGATGCTGCCACCGGCATCACTAAACTTTCTTTAGAGAATTACTTCGCTTGTAGTTTCCAGTCGCCGTTCACAATTTGCAAAATAACACCGGTGTCATCGGTATAACCGGCATGGTTTGTCGCTGTGTAATTCACGGTGCCGTGGTACAAAGGAATTGGTCCCGCAGTTTCTAGGGCTTGCTTCAAAGCAGCACGAAACTCTTTTGTTCCTGGTTTAGCGGTTTTCAAAGCAATAGGAATGATTTTTTGCAACACCACGGAAGCATCGTAAGCATGGCCAGCAAATGGGTTTCTGCTGTTAGCACCATATACTTTTTCCCAAGCTTCGACGTGTGTCAAGGCCACTTTTTTACTTGGATGGTTAGCAGGTAATTGCTCAGCAACTGTGCCGGGACCTGAAACAACATACGCCCCTTCGACATCTTTCCCGCCAACGCGCATCAGATCACGAGATGCAGCACCATGCGTTTGATAAATTTTCCCTTTATAACCACGCTCAATTAAAGCCCTGTGCGGCATAGCTGCACCGCTGCCTGAGGCAACAATTAAAATTGCGTCTGGGTTTCCAGCAGTTACTTTGAGTGCTTGAGCCGTGACACTGGTATCGGTACGCGCAAATCGTTCTTCAGACACGAACTTCATATCTGTCCCAGCCATTTTGACTTTCATATCGCGTAAAAATAGTTCACCATAAGCATCGGCGTAGCCTAAAAATCCGACACTCTTGACACCCAATTTCTTCATGTGCGCAACGATGGCATGAGACATGACCAGCGTAGATTGGGGCAAGTTATAAGACCACGGTGATTTGGCAATGGATACGTCAATGGGCGCAAAAGTCAAATGCATGGTTCCCGTCTCAGAGGCAACTGCGGCCACTGAATTTGCAGGTGGTGTGGCTGCGGAGCCAAGCAAAATGTCAACTTTATCTTCACTAACCAAACGACGCGCATTTTTGGTTGCATTGCTAGGATCAGTAGCATCATCAAGAATAATGACTTTAAGTTTCTCGCCACCAATCGAAGTAGGCCATAAAGCTATGGAGTTTTTAATTGGGATACCCAACGCTGAGGTTGGACCGGTTAAAGGTATGGATACACCAATTACGATGTCAGCTTGCGCGACGTTGGCTACTAAAACAGCAACTGCTGTTGCGATGCATTTTTTGATTATCGTCATGATATGTCTCCTGCTTGGTTGTGATGAAATTAAAAAACTAAAATACAAATATGTCTAAAAAATTCTTACCTACATTTAACTTTAATGTAGTCAGGTACAGGTATAGCTTTGATCCGATCTGGATTCTCAGGCAAGCGCATACAAAAAGCACGCGTTTCTGTTCCTTCGCATAGAACCACTTCATCGCGCTTTACAACATGTTTATGTATGAATACTTTGTCACGCCACTCTACGACTGAGGTGTGAATCTGCAGCCTCTCACCATAGGTAGCAGGTTTCATGAATTTGGTATTGATTTCTAACAAAGGCGTTCCAATGATGCCCGTTGTTTTAACAAGCACACGCCATGGTGGCACACCGCATTTCACAAAAAAATTCAAAGATGATGCATCCATCCACTTTGAGAAGTTCGGGAAGAACACGATGCCTGCGGGATCGCAGTCACCAAACATCACTTCGACTTCGTAGATAACTACTTTATTCATGTTATAGCATCCGCATTTTCAAGTAGCAATGCAATACCTTGCCCTCCTCCGATACAAGCAGAAGCAACACCCCAGCGCAGA
>CBDUEA010000057.1:0-8331 GCA_965365965.1 uncultured Polaromonas sp.
TGAACTAGGTTTTCAACTGGCTAAGAATGGGAATATTTGGAAATCCAAGCCGCATTGTTTCGAGCCAACTGAAAAAATGAATTGATGCGATGACACTAATAATAAGAAACAGTGAGGACTTGCAATGTTTTTTGCTGCAGAAATAGGCGCGGTTACCCATGGTATCCAATTGGCCTTGGCACCGGTTTTTTTGCTCACTGCTGTTTCGGGCATGATTGGTACGGTGACAGGGCGCTTGTCACGCATCATTGATCGCGCACGATTGTTGGAAGATATTATTGAATCAGCTCCTGTTGAAGTTCCCCTGGTGCTTGCATTTGATGAACTCAAGCGTTTACGCACGCGGGGACAATTGGTCAATAGCAGCATTGCATTGTTAACTTTTTGCGCTCTTTTGATTGGCTTGACCATCGTGGCTTTGTTTATCGGGGAGACCACTGAAGTACAGAGCTTGCGTATCGCGACGGTATCTTTTTTATCTGGCGTGAGTTGTTTTTTGATAGCTTTGTTGCTGTTTTTAACAGAGACTTTACTGTCAACACAAATACTCAGATTTGGTAAAAAAGAGCGATTGGCGATGGCGCGTTATAGATCAAAAAACAATGATTTTAATAATTAACATAAATTATTGGACGCAAGCGTCATTCGTTGGACATCACGGCCGCTAAGGTATTTACACACCGTTCCAACCGTGCATGACCAATCCGAACCCTAGTATGGATGTTGTTAGCTACAACCTAAGTTCAGTGTGTCAAATCTGAAAATAAGTTAAGGTCGAACATTGTTGCCAATGACGCCGCCTACTGCGGCGCCACCAATGGTTCCAACCGCGCTACCATTGGTAAGAATTGAACCTGCAACTGCGCCTACGCCTGCGCCAACGGCTGTGTTGGCATCTCGTTGTGACATGCCTGCACATCCGACCATGCTTAACAAACTCATGCTTAATGCCACACCAACTGCATATTTAAGTACTGTATTCATAGCAACCTACTTTCTAAAACTTTCAATTGAAGACCAGTTGGCAAGTGTGATTGAAAGATAAAAACCTTGCATTCAGTACCAACATTCAAACTATATTGCGCTTGCACGCCACTGTCTGTTTGCTGGCACACATAGACGATAATCATCCAAAAATAGATTCATTGGGAGCACGTAATAAGCACGCATTTAGACCACAAAAAGAACTATCTACTAGCGCATTTGCCAGAAGATATCTTCCTGCGCTGGTTGCCCTTGCTGGAACCCGTCGACATGGTCTTGGGTCAAATCTTGTACGAGTCTGGTAAAACCTTGAACCATGTTTATTTTCCGACAACGGCTATAGTTTCGTTGCTGTACGTCATGGAAAACGGTTCTTCAGCGGAAATTGCCATAGTGGGAAACGACGGTATGGTGGGAATTTCCTTGTTTATGGGGGGTGAATCGACGCCCAGCCGTGCCGTTGTTCAAAGTGCGGGCCAAGGTTTCAAAATCAATGCACAGGTCATGAAGGAGGAGTTCATCAAAGCCGGTCCCATGTTGCATTTGTTGCTGCGCTATACCCAAGCGCTGATCACCCAAATGACGCAAACAGCCGTCTGCAACCGACACCATTCTTTGGATCAACAATTGTGCCGATGGCTGCTGCTCAGTCTGGATCGTTTGCAGGTATACGAATTAGTGATGACGCAAGAGTTGATAGCCAATCTGCTGGGCGTGCGTCGAGAGGGCGTGGCTGAGGCCGCACACAAATTGCAAGAGGCCGGATTGATCCGCTATGCACGTGGTCATATTACAGTGCTTAATCGCCAAGGGCTTGAAAATCGCACCTGTGAATGTTATGCCGTGGTCAAGCAGGAGTACGATCGCCTACTTCCACCTCTTTTGGCTTCTTAACACGCTCTACCGCGTGGGTGACATGGCAGATGTCAGCCCGAATGGGTTGACGAGGCTGATAGAGAACATGTTGATATCAACTTGGTTGCCTACAGCATCGTTGATGCAGTAGCGTTCAGCCTTGCCTCGCACAAGCATGGAAGGGTTGACTACGTGTTGAACAACCAAACCGACTTTTTGCTTGCGTCGTTGGCATACATATGCAACAAATTAATTTATCTTGGAATAAATTGATCCCTGGGTTGCAGCGTCGGTTTTTGTAGGTTCTAGCCGACATAGGGTTACGCTCTTCGCCTATATCTAAGAAGACCCTTTGATTTGATGATTGGAACTAGAAACAATGTTTAAGAGTTCCATGAACACATCTCAATCTCAGTCAAACGCTCGCCAAAACCGGCTATTGGCCACATTGCCAAGCGCTGAATGGGCACTTTGGGAGCCATCTTTAGAGTTGGTGGAGCTGAGTCTCGGTCAAGTACTCAACGAGTCGGGTTGGACATCGCAGTATGTGTACTTTCCAACAACAGCTATTGTCTCTTTATTGTATGTAACACAAGATGGGTCATCTTCTGAAGTGGCTGTGGTGGGGAACGATGGCGTCGTCGGGATTTCGCTCCTCATGGGAGGCAATACAACATCTACCCATGCGGTTGTGCAAAGCGCTGGACTCGGTTATCGCTTGCGTGCTCAGTTGGTTAAAGATGAAGTCGACCGCGCTGGTGCGGTGCTGCACATCTTGCTCCA
This sequence comes from uncultured Polaromonas sp., assembly GCA_965365965.1. Lineage (GTDB taxonomy): Bacteria > Pseudomonadota > Gammaproteobacteria > Burkholderiales > Burkholderiaceae_C > Aalborgiella. The sequence goes on from CBDUEA010000057.1 coordinate 2,623, forward strand.
ATACATGCAAGAGATGATGGAACAAGTGGCAAAAACGGCTGCCTGTAATCGCTACCACTCTATTGACCAGTTAATGTGTCGTCGCCTTCTACTTGGTTTGGATCGTCTGCCGTCGGACATGCTGTTGATGACACAAGAGTTGATGGCAAATTTGCTTGGTGTGCGTCGTGAAGGTATAACGGCAGCAGCACTTAAATTGCAGCAAGCCGGCATCATCAAGTACAGCAGAGGTCAAATTTTTGTTCTTGACCGTCCCCGTCTTGAATTGGGCGTGCTTTAAACAGTCACCTATCTACAAAAAAATTATTCATAAAAAATTCTTCATGTTTAACAAAACTACTACCATTCGATTTTGTTCACAAGCGTTGGCTACCACCTTGCTGGCTCTGTTAAGTGCAACTGCTTACAGCTCAGTCGTTACTGACAATGCGACTGCGAACTATAAGAATGAAATTGCGGCATGCAATAACGAGTCCCCAAAGAACTTACGTGCTGCTTGTATTTCAAACGCTAAAAAAACACTGTCCGACTACAGGCGAAGCCCTGCAGATTATCAACAAAAGCTTCAAAGTAACAAGGTGAAGCGTTGTAGTGTGTTTGAAGGGAGGAAGCGTCGTGATTGCGAATCGCGCGTAAGTAGTGATGCTTATGTAGATGGTAGCGTGGCCGAAGGTGGTGTTTTGCGCGAATCCGTCAAGATCGTTCCTGTGAATTGACGAGTGTGATGTTCTTTCAATACAGCATGTTTGTTTTTATGTAAGTTAGATAATTTTATAAAAGGTTTGATATGAATAAATTATTATTGGTTTCCGTTTTGTTGGCTTCATTGAGTGCTTGTGACAAGCCCACCGTGATCATGCCTACGACACCTGTTGTCGTTCCAGGACCTGCTGGTCCACAAGGTGCGACAGGCATGCAAGGTAATGATGGCTCTAAAGGAAGTACCGGTAGCACCGGAAATACGGGTGCAACTGGAAGCACAGGCAACACCGGCAATACGGGTGCAACTGGAAGCCAAGGTAATCAGGGCAATGATGGTACCAAAGGCGATACCGGTAAGACGGGCGCTGGAGGTAATACAGCCATCATTGTCGTACCTACTGAGCCAGCAAAATAAATTAATTTAAAAACAACTTTCAGGAGAAAAGCATGAGCTTAGGTACCATATTATTGATTGTCTTGGTTTTAATCCTGATAGGCGCCATCCCCTCTTGGCCACATAGCAAGAGTTGGGGTTATGGCCCCAGCGGCGGGGTTGGGCTGGGTTTTATTATCGTCATTTTGCTGCTATTTATTGGACGGTTGTGATGTTTTTTTGCATCTAAACCTGCAGGCAGATAGTCGGACGATACTTTCATCACTGTTATTATTAAAGTAACAGTGATGAAACGTTTTCAAAGCCATGTACCAAAAATTAAAACCGATAAAAACAAGGCTATTTCTGGCTTCTTTGGTGGTATTGGCTAGCGCACAAGCGCAAGATCATCCAGTAGATCATTGGGAAGTGGCAGCAGAGCTCGGTTATTTAACCAAAATTAAACACAATTCACCACTGAACTACGTCATTGCGCCTGCTCAGTTGGCGTGGCGAAGCCCAGCGGCATTTGATTTGTGGAACGGCGACAGCGGTGCACGTTTAGCCGTACGCAACCGCTTGGCTGTAGTTGCCGAAACCATCATTAAAGGTCCCGAAGATTATTACATTGCATTTGCTGCTGCGCCCTCGATAGAGCTGTGGTCGGCAGATCAAAGAAATGCCCTTTTTTACGAAATTGGCGGTGGCATTGGTTTGACCAATGCCAAGCAAGTCGAGGGTGGGCAGGGGCAAAACTTAGCGTTCAATTGGGTTTCGCAGCTGGGGGGACGCCGGCAGCTTAATAAGAAAATTGCTATCACCGCAGGCAGGTACTTCACCCACCATTCCAACCGAGGCATGACCAACCCGAACCCTGGTATCGATGTTATCGGCTACAACGTCGGTTTGGTGTGGCAATTCGATTAGTAGCATTTGATGGGATAATACGAAGGTGAAGCTCGCTAGGCCGTCGCTGGTGCAATTTGGGAAACCAAGCACTGGAGGAACGTCCGGACTGCACAGGGCAGCGTAGCAGCTAACGGCTGTCCACTGAAAGTCGCAAAGTGAAAGCTTTGAGATATAAGGTGAGGATTAGAGCAACAGAGACGAGTCGGTTTGGGGCAACCCAAATCGGGTGAAACGGGCAATCTCTACGCGCAGCAATACCAAATAGGCCAGCGTTGATGTGGCTCCGCAGAGCTGGCGGGTAGGTAGCACCGAGCTTTGAGGTGACTCAAGGCCCAGATGAATGACGGTCACAGTGCGACTTTTAAGTCGCTCTGCACAAAATCCGGCGTATCGGCGAGCTTCACATTATTGCCGCAGCATCCTTGGATTCAACGGATAATTCAACAGGCAAGCGAATTAGGTAATCAAAAGCGCTTAGTGCAGCTATGGAGCCTGCGCCGGCGGCAACGACGATTTGTTTGTAGGGCACGGTGGTGCAATCACCTGCTGCAAATACACCGTCCAGGTTGGTGTGCCCCTTGGCGTCAATCATGATTTCACCAAATGGACTACGCTCTATCACACCTTCTAGCCATTCTGTATTTGGCACCAGTCCGATTTGTACAAAAACGCCTTCAAGCGGAACGTGATGTTCTATGCCGTCTTGTCGATTTTTGTAGCGAATGCCATTGACTTTGTTGCCTTCGCCTGTAATTTCAGTCGTTTGGGCACTGGTATGGATACTGACATTTGTCAAACTATTCAGTTTGGTGATCAAAACAGCGTCTGCTTTGAGTTGATCTGCAAATTCAATCAAGGTCACGTGTGAAACGATGCCCGCTAAATCAATCGCGGCTTCAACACCAGAGTTACCACCTCCAATGACGGCAACGCGCTTGCCTTTGTACAAAGGACCATCACAGTGAGGGCAATAAGCCACACCTTTGTTCTTGTATTCTTGCTCGCCTGGAACATTCACATTCCGCCAGCGTGCCCCTGTACTTAGAATCATGGTGCGGGCTTGCAAAACCGCACCATTGGCCAACTCTAAACCCAATAACGTTCCATCTACTGCGGGTATGAGCTTGCTGGCTCGCTGCTGATTCATGAGATCCACGTTGTAGTGTCGAACTTGTGCTTCCAGCGCGGCGCCAAATGCGGGCCCATTGGTTTCTAAAACAGAAATATAGTTTTCAATGGCAAGCGTGTCATTGACCTGACCACCAAAACGTTCAGCAGCGATGCCAACGCGTATGCCTTTGCGGGCTGCGTAGACCGCAGCCGCAGCGCCAGCAGGACCACCGCCGACAATAAGCACATCAAAAGGCTCTTTTTTGTTGAGCAATGCTGCAGTTTTGGCGTCTGCATTCACGTCCAGTTTGCTGAGTATGTCTTCAACCGTCATACGCCCAGAACTGAACATGCTGCCGTTTAAAAAGGTTGCAGGCACAGCCATGATGTCTCGGGCTGCAACTTCTTCTTGAAACGTGCCACCTTCAATGATGGTGGTTTGTATCTTGGGGTTCACAATCGCCATCAAAGTCGCAGCTTGTACAACTTCTGGACAGTTGTGACAGGTGAGGCTCATGTAGACCTCAAAACTGTATTCGCCCTCAAGATTACTAATTTGCTCCAACACTTCAGGTTCAACTTTGGGAGGGTGACCGCCTGTCCATAACAGTGCTAAGACGAGTGAGGTAAATTCATGCCCAAGTGGCAAACCGGCGAATCGTACACCGCGCTTGTCTCCGGCTTTGACGATCATGAAAGAAGGAGCACGTTCATTGCTGGTCTCTTCTTTCCAAGTCACCTGAGGTGAAAGGCTGCAGATGATGCTAATCAATTCACGCAAGTCGTTCGATGCGGGCGTTTCATTGAGGTTAGCTATCAGCTGTATGGGGTGCTTGAGCATGCCCAAATAGGTTTGTAATTGATCGCGTAATTGTTGGTCGAGCATAACTTTACAACCTGCTAGCGACGCAAGCCGCTAGCAGGATTATTTTAGAAGTGAAGAATGAAAGCTTAAATTTTTCCAACCAAATCTAAAGATGGCGTCAAAGTCTTAGCGCCTTCTTGCCATTTCGCAGGGCACACTTCACCAGGATGCGCAGCGGTGTATTGAGCTGCCTTTAGTTTGCGCAGCGTTTCTTTGACATCACGAGCGATTTCATTTGAGTGGACTTCCATGGTTTTGATAACGCCATCAGGATTGATGATAAAGGTGCCACGCAGTGCCAAGCCTTCTTCATCGATGTGCACGCCTAGTGCACGTGTCAATTGGTGCGTTGGGTCACCGACGAGGGGGAATTTTGCTTTTCCGACGGCTGGTGATGTTTCGTGCCAAACTTTGTGTGAAAAATGTGTATCTGTCGTTACGATGTAAACCTCAGCATTGGCTTTTTGGAAATCTGCATAGTTGTCTGCAGCATCTTCAACTTCAGTTGGGCAGTTGAAGGTAAATGCCGCCGGCATGAAAATGAGAACAGACCATTTGCCTTTAAGCGATTGTTCAGTAACTTCAATAAATTTACCGTTATGGAAAGCCTGAGTTTTGAAACTAGGCATTTGTGAGTTGATGAGTGATGACATGTTGAGTTCCTCTATAAAAGTAATTAATTTATGTTGCTAAGCAACGGCGACAATAGTTGCTGTATTTGATGGAGAGACACACCTACAACTTAGTCCATCATAGCGAATAATGCGCTGACCGAGACATTGATTTTGACAATCCGTTTGATAGCTTGAGTAAAACAAAGTGATCTTTTACGCAAAAAAACCTCTCCCTGCAACAGGGTGAGGTTTTGTCAAATTTTAATAAGAAGGAATACGAAGTCTTATCAAACCAACTGATATTTCAAACTACAGTTGGTTTGAATATGAGAAAAAACTGATTACCCAGTATTCTTTCAATAACTAGTTAAGAAAATATATCTTGTTTGAATTACCGAACAGCTGGAATAACTACGTTGTAGTAGAAACTGACGTCGATGATCACGTTCGGAGCTGGTACGTAATTGGCCGTCGGCCCACCACAATACGTTGGAGCTGAGTACGCCAAATTCAATGGGGTAGCAAACGGGTTGGCAACGCCATAGTAATTTACTAAATCGCGCGCAACTTGCTGCCCTTCAGCCGAGTATGCATCATAGCCAATGTTGTCAACACAAACCACCCCACTCTGCGTATTGTCTATAGACAGGAATGTATTGGGCACAAAAGGGTAAGACGGGCTATCGCTACCACCACCACAGGCAGTTAGCAAAGCAATGGACAGTGTTGTTAAACCAACTTTGATAAATGTTTTCATGATGATTCCTCGCGTTTCACAGGTTAATGATTTTTTTGACTGGTCATAAAATGATGACAGACAAATCTTCATACATCTGTTCAGTAACGCACATAACGACTAAAAATTAAAGATAGTTGACAAATAAATTGTCTGTAGTTGTTACATTTTTACGCAGTCGGCAAAGTAATGTTTTTTCCCATCATCACCTTCTTCGACGACTAAACCATGGATATCCGTCTCAAACCCTGGACATTGTTGGTTGAATTCGCGTGAAAACTTGAGGTAGTCGACGATTTTCTTATTGAACACCTCTCCAGGAATCAAAAGTGGAATGCCTGGCGGATAAGGCGTGACCAAGCCAACGGTGATACGACCTTCTAATTCGTCTATCTCAACA
>CBDUEA010000058.1:0-8287 GCA_965365965.1 uncultured Polaromonas sp.
AGGCGTCTCGGGTGCTGGAGGGCATGGCAACTTCGCTCACCCCAGCAAGTCGGCAAAATCTGGCAAATCGCGCTCAGACCGCTCAGATCGTTCTGGAGGAAAAGAGCGCTCAGAGCCGACTTACGCCAACCCATCCGGCCAGCGGCAGCCTGATAGATCGACAAAATCTGTCATTGCAGCCCGTAAAAAAGCTGCAAAAAATCCATCTTCAAACAACTCAAACAACTCAAACAAATCTAAAACAGGGAAAAAGAAAAAATGACAGCTTCACATTCAAATAGCAAAGTCGCCATCGTCACGGGTGCAGGGTCAGGTGTTGGAAAAGCAGCTGCGTTGGCGCTGTTGGCAGATGGTTACAACGTGGTTTTGGCAGGGCGTCGCCTTGAGCCTTTAGAGGCTGTGGTTGCTGAGTCCGGCGCAGGCAAGCGAGCTTTGGCGGTGTCTACGGATGTGTCCGATGCAGCATCCGTCCAAGCACTGTTTGCCGCCGCCGTCAAAGCCTTTGGCCGCGTCGATGTGCTGTTCAACAACGCCGGCGTCGGTGCACCTGCCGTACCTTTAGAAGACTTGACGCTGGAGCAGTGGAAGAATGTGGTTGACATCAACTTCACCGGCATGTTTTTGTGTATCCAGCAAGCTTTCAAAGTCATGAAAGCACAAAGCCCACGGGGTGGCCGCATCATCAACAACGGCTCTATTTCTGCCACCACACCCCGCCCGAATTCGATTGCCTACACCTCGACCAAGCACGCCGTCCAAGGTTTGACCAAAAGCGCTTCACTCGATGGCCGCAAGTATGATATCGCGGTGGGTCAAATTGACATTGGTAACGCTGCCACTGAAATGGCTGCACGCATGGCCACCGGCATCATGCAAGCCAATGGCGAGATTGCCGTTGAACCGCTGATGGACGTCGCCATCGTCGGTCAATCTATCGTTTACATGGCTAACCTGCCGCTCAGTGCGAATGTGTTGTTCCATACCGTGATGGCAACGAATATGCCATTTGTGGGACGTGGCTGATTTAGAAAGATTTTCGTTACACAAAAAAGCCTGAGACGCTATTTTCAATATAGCGTCTCAGGGAATGAATACGCCGGCTAGGGTCAATATACGACTATATCTAGCAGGTTTTTTTATTTGGCGTAAACCAGATCCCGCAAACCCAGCGATAAACTAGGTACGTAGGTGATGATCATCAAACAGACAAGTATTACCAACACAAACGGTATCAAGTCTTTGATCATGCGGTCGAGCGAGATTCGTGCCACCGTACAGGCCGCAAACAAGTTCACACCAAACGGCGGGGTGATCATACCCAAGGCCAAATTCACGACCATGATGAGACCAAAGTGAACCGGGTCTATGCCAAAGTGCATCGCCACGGGTGCCAAAATCGGCGCTAACACGATGATAGCGGCACTGGTTTCAATGAACATGCCAATGAAAAACAAGGCGGCGTTCACACCGAGCAAAAAGTATGTTGGTGACTTCAGCACGTCTTGCAGCCAATGGCCAATCGCATCGGGCACGCCTGCCCGCGTGATCAAGAAAGCGAACAAACCTGCATTGGCAATGATGAACATGATGACTGCGGACGACAGAACCGATTTGCGCAAGATTTTGTAAAGATCAGGCAGTTTGATTTCACGGTAAATCAGCAAACCCACGATCAAGGCGTATATCACAGCAACCGCTGATGCTTCGGTTGGTGTGAAAACGCCACCATAAATACCGCCCAAGATGATGACCGGCATCATCAGCGCCCAACTGGCCTGCCAAGTGGATTTGCCTATTGACAAGCGACCATCACCATCGTTTTTGCCCCAACCTTTGATGCGGCAATAGACAAAGACAAACAGCATCAAGCCCAAACCAATCAAAATACCCGGCCCAAAGCCAGCGATGAACAACTCACCTACCGACACTTCAGCACTCACGCCATACAAAATCATGGGAATCGATGGTGGAATAATCACCCCCAACTCGGCACTGGTAGCTTGCAGCGCGGCTGCCCATGTGTTGGGGTAACCGTGCTTGATCAGTGCTGGAATCAAAATCGTGCCAATCGCAAATGTGGTGGCCACGGAAGAGCCAGAGACTGCCGCAAAAATCATGCACGTCAGCACACAGGTCATCGGCAAACCACCTTGGACGCCACCGACCAAGCTTTTTGCAAATTCAACCAAGCGGCGTGAAATGCCGCCCGTTTCCATGATGTTGCCCGCCAAGATGAAGAAAGGAATTGCAGCCAGCGGAAACTTGTTGATGGAGTTGAACATCTCCTTCACCGAGATCAGCATGTTCGCATTGGCGACTTGAATGCCCAAGATCGACGCCAGTCCGATAGACACTGCCACCGAAACGGTCAGTGCAAAGCACAGCACCATGGTGCTTAACATCACGGCCGTCATTGTGCTGTCTCCAGTTCAAGGCGTTGTGGGTCAATCAAATTGCCAATGATGCCAATGATGCTAAAAATGCCGCCGACTGGCATGGCAAGGTAGGCCCAAAACATGGATACGTTTTCAAGACCAATCATGGATTGCACGCGGCCGCGGTTGGCATAGTCCCAACCCCACCAAATGATGATGGTGATGAGGGTGATGGCGGCCAGACACACCACCCAATCCAAAATCCGACGAAACTTCGGCGGGCTCCAGCGGTACAGCACATCGACACTGACCATCGCGCCTTGTCGAAAGGCTGTGGGAATGCCTAAAAATACCATCCAAATCAAGCTAAAACGAATCATCACCTCCGTCCATTCCGCTGGCGTTTCCAACACAAAGCGGGTGATGATTTGATAAACCCCAAGACCAGCGGCTAACGCCAACATGGCACAGGCGACGAGCATGGCGAATCCGCTCGTCAAACGATCAAATTTAAGAAAGGCATCTTTCATAGGGAATCAGTCTTGAATGAAAGTGAGGTAGAAATTTTGAAGTAACAAAAGAAAAACGCCCGAATGTTTTTCAACTTCGGGCGTTCCTATTTTAAGTTTAAAAAATCGTTACTAAAAACAGAAAAAATTATTTGTAGTTACGGATTTTGTCAATATTGGCTTTGCCAAATTGTTTTTCAAACTCGGCATTCACTGGCGCAAGCATGGCCACAAACTTGGATTTGTCTACGTTCTCCACCACGGTCATGCCTTTGCTGCGCAATTCAGTCACACCTTTGGTGTCGTCTTCATCCACGCGGGCGCGGTTGGCTTTGACGCCTTCGCGGGCTGCCTCCAAAAAGGCAGTTTTGTCCGCAGCGCTGAGTTTGTCAAACGCTGGTTTGCTCATCAAAAAGATGCAAGGAGAGTAAACGTGGCCCGTCAATGTCAAATACTTTTGTACTTGGTCAAATTTGGACGCCATGATCACCGACAACGGGTTCTCTTGGCCATCGACCGTGCCTTGCTGCAGTGCGGTGAACACTTCAGGGAATGCCATCGGTGTGGTCACGATACCTAAGCCTTTGTAAGCGGCCACGTGCACGGGATTTTCCATGGTGCGCATTTTCAGACCCTTGAGGTCTTCTGGAACGTTGACCGAGCGCTTGCTGTTGGTCATGTGGCGGATACCGTTTTCACCCCAGGCCAGCGCTTTGAAGCCTTTGGAGTCAAATTTAGTCAACATTTCTTGGCCGATAGGGCCATCTAACACCGCGCGTGCGTGTGCTTTGTCGCGAAACAGGAAAGGGATGTCCAGAATTTTAGTTTCTGGCACAAAATTGGGGACGGGGCCAGAGGACGAGAATGTCAGCTCTTGCGTACCCAGTTGTACCGCCTCAATAGATTCACGCTCGCCACCCAGAGAGCCTGAATAAAACGGTTGGATTTTGTAGCGGCCAGCTGTGCGTTTTTCAACTTCTTTGGCGAAAGTATCAATCGCAATGCCTTGGTGCGAGTTCTGCGCGATGGAAATGCTGATTCTCATGACGGTTTGCGCCACTGCAGTGCTCACAAATCCAACGCTCCCGAGGGCCAATGAGAGGCCAATCACCAATTTGCTCAATTTCATTCGTATCTCCTAAGTTGTAAAGGCAGTTAAATCAAAGACTGTTATACCAGCGTTACGTGCAGTCATCTGGTATTTCAAATTTGTATGACAACTTTTAATTGTCTGTCTTTTGACCATTTAAGGGCATCAGGATATTCCCTGATGTAAGGTCAGGCAGTGCTAGGGAATTCTTAGGTTCCTATGTTGATTATCGAACAGACGAACCTTTGAAGAAATCAGACACTCGATTCATCTGCATAGACGTGTGTATTCACTTGTGCTCTATATGGTTAAGGAGGCTACGAAATGTTGAAAAATAGCAAATATGTCAGAAACGTCATAACCTTGAGAGGTTTGCGAGGATTTAAAGGATTACGAGTGGCGCTTCAAGTCGCGACTATTTTGAGCTTGTCGGCATGCGGTGAGATGGCACGGCAACCCGTAGAGTCTGGTATCGGCCCACAACCGACCTTGCTAGCACCACAAACGACCCTGATTCCTACTGTCAATATCGCCCCAGCCAAAGGTTGGCCACGAGATGTGTTGCCACTAACAGCTTCTGGCACACAGGTGAAAGCGTTTGCCAGTGCGCTTGACCATCCGCGATGGCTCTACACCTTGCCAAATGGTGATGTGTTGGTGGCTGAAAGCAACGCTCCGCCCAAACCGGATGATGCCAAAGGTATCAGAGGCTGGATCATGGGCTTGGTGATGAGCCGCGCTGGCGCGGGCGTGCCCAGTGCCAACCGCATCACTTTGTTGCGCGATACCGATGGCGATGGCGTGGCTGACGTACGCACCGTAATGCTGGAGGGATTAAATTCGCCCTTTGGCATGGCATTGGTAGAAAATAACTTGTATTTGGCGAATACGGACGCGATACTTCGCTTTCCATATACAACCGGTGACACGCGCATCACTGCCCCTGGTGTCAAGCTGACCGATCTTCCAGCAGGCCCGATCAACCACCATTGGACCAAAAACATCATCGTTTCGGCCGATGGGAAAAAAATCTATGCAACGGTGGGCTCCAACAGCAATGTGGCCGAGCGGGGCATGGCCGTCGAAGCCGAAAGGGCTGCTATTTGGGAGGTCGACGTGGCGACGGGTGCGCACCGTATTTTTGCTTCTGGCATACGCAACCCCAACGGCATGGCTTGGGAACCAACCAGTGGCGCCTTGTGGACGGTGGCGAACGAGCGTGACGAATTAGGTAGCGACTTGGTACCCGATTACCTGACTTCTGTCCGCGATGGTGGATTTTACGGCTGGCCTTACAGCTACTTCGGACAGTATGTTGATGTGCGGGTGCAACCGCAGCAGCCCGCACTGGTGGCCAAGGCCATCGTGCCAGACTATGCTTTGGGTGCACACACAGCCTCACTTGGCTTGGTTTCATCCGTGGGTAACACGCTGCCGGCCATATTTGCCAATGGCATGTTCATCGGTCAGCATGGCTCATGGAACCGACAACCCCACAGCGGCTACAAAGTCATTTTTGTACCCTTTAAAGCAGGTAGGCCATCGGGCATGCCCGTGGACGTGTTGACAGGGTTTTTGAGCAACGAGCAAACCGCCTACGGCAGACCGGTCGGTGTGGCACTGGATAAGCGGGGTGCTTTGCTCGTTGCAGACGATGTTGGCAACGTGATTTGGAGGGTCAGTGCAGTAACACTTCAGAAATAAATACTTAACCTAGTCAGGGAAGAAGAGCGTTGTCTTGGCAAAGTTTGCTTATCTAGCCTCAACCCTGTTGATAAGGGAGACATAATTTATAAAAATAATAGCGCCTCAGGTAACAAATACGTGGGCTAGAAAATTATTGAGGTGCTTTTTTTCGTTTTCCTAGCAACTGTATTGCTGCGTTAGCCAGCAAACGCATTTGTTCCAATTGCTCCACTGAAATATGACGCGGTTGTACATCATATGCACAAAGGGTTCCAACTGTTTGCCCATCAAGCGTCAAACGAGCTGAAGCATAGAAGCGGATGTGTGGTTCATCCAGCACGTAGGCGTGGCTCGAAAACCGAGGGTCTAAGGTAGTGTCTTCCACCAATATCAGGTCGTCGGTCGAATGGAAAAACGCTTCGCAAAACGAGTTCACTGCTGACGACTCATTGAAGGGTAGTCCCTTCAACGACTTGAACCAGTCACGGTCTGCGTCTAGCAGGTTGACCATTGCAATAGGCACGTCTAAATTGGTGGCGAGGAGGTTGACGATGTCATCGTAGGCGCATTCAGGAGCGCTGTCCAAAATCAGTAATTCTCGGAGTTTTGCCAGACGATGGGGATCTTTTCTCATATGTTGAATATCACATGCCCGCGTAATTGGGTCCACCACCGCCTTCAGGCGTCACCCACACAATATTCTGCGTCGGGTCTTTGATGTCGCAGGTTTTGCAGTGCACGCAGTTTTGGGCGTTGATTTGCAAACGGTCGGTGTTGTCTTCGTTTTTGACGAATTCGTACACGCCAGCCGGGCAGTAGCGAGCTTCAGGGCCAGCGTATTTGGCCAGGTTTATCTTGACGGGGACGGTCGCATCCTTCAGCGTCAAATGCGCTGGTTGCTGCTCTTCATGGTTAGTGTTGCTGATGAACACGCTGCTCAAGCGGTCAAAAGTCAGTTTGCCATCGGGCTTGGGGTAGACGATGGGTTGGCACTCTGCGGCGGGTTTGAGGTAGGCGTAATCTGGCTTGTCGCGGCGCAGCGTCCAAGGGATGTGGCCGCGCAGGACGAATTGTTCGAAGCCGTTCATCAGGGTCGCTACGGTCAGGCCGTACTTGAACCAGTTTTTGAAGTTGCGGTCTTTGTTCAGTTCGGTGTGCAGCCAGCTGGCTTCAAAAGCCTCGGGGTAGGCGCTGAGTTCGTCATGCTGGCGACCTGCCACAATCGCGTCATACGCGGCTTCTGCAGCTTGCATGCCGGTTTTGATAGCAGCATGGCTACCTTTGATGCGGCCTACGTTCAAATAGCCTGCGTTACAGCCAATCAATGCGCCGCCTGGAAAAACGGTTTTCGGCAGAGCGTTGATACCACTGGCGTTGATGGCGCGTGCGCCGTAGCCTAGGCGCTTGGCGGTCACTTCACCTTTGTCATTTTCAAAGTAATAGCGGACGTTCGGGTGGGTTTTCCAGCGTTGGAATTCTTCAAACGGGCTCAAGTATGGGTTGCTGTAGCCTAAGCCCGTCACAAAGCCGAGGGCGACTTTGTTGTCTTCTAAGTGGTATAAAAACGCACCGCCGTAGGTGTCAGACGCCATGGGCCAGCCGGCGGTGTGCATCACAAAGCCCGGTTTATGGCGGGAGGGGTCGATCTCCCAAAGTTCTTTGATGCCCAAGCCCCAGCTTTGCGGGTCACGGCCTTCGTCCAGTTTGAATTTTTCAATCAGTTGTTTGCCCAAATGGCCGCGCGCGCCTTCGGCAAACACGGTGTACTTGGCGTGCAGTTCCATGCCGAGTTGAAAGCTTTCCATCGGTTCGCCGTCTTTGCCAATGCCCATATTGCCGGTAGCGACACCTTTGACCGAACCATCGTCGTTGTACAAGACCTCAGCGCCTGTGAAGCCGGGGAAAATCTCCACACCCAATGCTTCAGCCTGTTCGGCCAGCCATTTGGTGAACGTGCCCAGGCTGATGATGTAGTTGCCGTGGTTTTCGTAAATGGGAGGCAAAAGGAAATTTGGCACACGCGTACCGGACTTTTCGCTCAAGAAAATGATGGCGTCGTCGGTCACCGGTTGGTTCAGCGGCGCACCCAATTCTTTCCAGTTCGGGAACAACTCATTCAGCGCAATTGGGTCCATGATCGCACCCGAGAGGATGTGCGCGCCCGGTTCAGAGCCTTTTTCCAGCACGACGACCGAAACATCCGTGCCTTTTTCGGCCGCGAGTTGCTTCAAGCGGATGGCAGTCGCCAGTCCACCTGGGCCACCGCCGACAACGACGACGTCGTATTCCATGGCTTCGCGAGGGCCGTATTGGGCGAGGATGTCGTCTTGGGTCATAGGTGGCTCTTTGGTAAAAAGGGGCTCAAACGATAGGATTAAACTGGTAGCATTTTAGAGGCACATGAGCTGAAACTTTGTCGCTCAAGCGGCTAGAAGCCACTTAAGAGGCTAGTTTGTTCACTTCTAAATCGATTCCTCTAATGTAGTGCTCTATGAAAGATTCTGATGCGGGTTTTAAAAGGTCAAAGTGGCGGTGTTTTGGCGGGGCTAGCTGCAGGCGCGTTGTGGGGGCTGGGCTTTGTAGCGCCACGCATGGGGTTGAAAGAGTCAACGACGGCGGTTGCCTAT
>CBDUEA010000059.1:0-8155 GCA_965365965.1 uncultured Polaromonas sp.
AAGCCAGAGAAGTTGGTTTTGCATCAGCAAGATGACTGGCAGGAAAAAGTTCAGGAAGAACCTGTTCGATTGACTGCTGAAGAAGCGGCTTTGCTGCGAGTAAGGCTACGTAAGGCGGGCTCGTTAATATCACCATGGCGTTTAATCGCGTGGCAAGCGTTAGCAGGAGCGGTATTCGCCCTCTTAGCGTGGGGTGTAACTGGCAAGGTCGAGGTGGCGGTGTCTGCAGCATATGGCGCAGTCGCTGTGGTGATTCCGGCGGCTTTGTTTGCCAGAGGTTTGATGAGTCAGTTCTCCAGCATGAATGCTTTTACCGCTGGGTTTGGCTTCTTTTTGTGGGAAATGCTCAAGATTGTGGTGACCATTGTGCTGATTGCAGTGGCGCCAAAGTTGGTGGCAGATTTAGACTGGTTGGCGATGCTGATTGGCTTAATCTTCACCATGAAAGCGGTTTGGTTGGTGCTGTGGCTGGGTCAAAGGGCTCGTGCAGCGGGTTAAAATACGTCGGTAAGTACAGTTTTTAAAAGAAAATTTAGAGTTACAAATGTCCGAAGCACTATCTACAACAGCGCAAGCCGTCGAACACACGGCCCCAACATCGAGTGAATACATAGTTCACCATTTGACACACTGGCGGAACAAGCCACAAGTTGAAATCGTCGATTTCAGCGTGTTCAACTACGATTCCATCATTTTCTCGGTTTTATTGGGCGTGATCGGCAGCTACTTTTTGTGGAAAGCCGCTCGCAAGGCGACGTCTGGTGTGCCAGGACGCTTCCAGGCCGCTGTTGAGATTTTGTTTGAAATGGTGAACAACCAAGCGAAATCGATCGTTCACAACGCCACCAGTCGCAAAATGGTCGCGCCTTTGGCTTTGACTGTGTTTATCTGGATTTTCTTGCTCAATGCGATGGATTTCTTGCCGATTGATTTGTTGCCGACCATTTGGGCGAAAATTTACGGCGCTATGGGGCATGACCCAGAGCATGCATATTTGCGCGTGGTGCCAACCGCTGACTTGTCGGTCACCATGGGTTTGTCGGTTTCGGTGTTGTTTATCTGCTTGTTCTACAACATGAAAATCAAGGGTGTGGGCGGCTGGGCGCATGAATTGGTGTCCGCACCTTTTGGCACCAGCAAAAATCCTATCTTTGCAGTGATTCTGGGTGTGGTGAACATTGCTGAACAGTTGATTTCGTTTATTGCCAAAACCGTGTCTCACGGCATGCGATTGTTTGGCAATATGTACGCAGGCGAGTTGGTGTTTATGTTGATCGCTCTATTGGGTGGCTCATGGGCGTTGTCATTTGAGCCGGGTAGTTTGGCGCTGTTGGCATTGCACATTGTTGCCGGTTGGGCGTGGTCGGTGTTTCACATCATCATTGTTATCTTGCAAGCGTTCGTGTTTATGATGTTGACCTTGGTTTACATTGGCCAATCGCACGATGCGCATTAATTTGCAATATCAAGTTTCGTAGGTTGGGTTTAGTTTTTCGTTTTAGTTTTTTTAGTTTCTTTTGTTTTTTTATATCTAGGAGTCATCATGGAAGTCATTAGTTTTGCTGCTCTCGCTGCTGGTTTGATCATTGGTCTGGGCGCTTTGGGTGCTTGTATTGGTATCGGCATCATGGGTAGCAAGTACCTTGAGTCAGCTGCACGCCAGCCAGAATTGATGGGCGAACTGCAAACCAAAATGTTTGTGTTGGCTGGTTTGATTGACGCGGCGTTTATTATTGGTACAGGTATTGCTTTGTGGTTCGCTACAGCTAACCCGTTCCTCTCACAAATCGCTCGTCTGGTTAAGTAATTGAATAACTTGTTTGGCCAAATGCCATACAAATTGTTTAATCATCAATCTTCATCTGAAGGGGATTTCCTGTGAGCATTAATGGAACACTGATTGCGCAAGCCATCGTCTTCGCATTGTTGGTGCTGTTCACGATGAAATTCGTGTGGCCACCCATTGCGACTGCTTTGGACGAACGCGCTGCAAAAATTGCAGACGGTCTAGCTGCTGCTGATAAAGCCAAATCTGAGCTTTCAAACGCCAACAAGCGTGTGGAAGATGAATTGGCTAAATCACGCACAGAAACTGCCACCCGTTTGGCAGATGCTGAGCGTCGCGGCCAAGCGATTGTCGAAGAAGCTAAATCCAAGGCAACTGAAGAAGGCAACAAAATTATTGCCGCCGCTAAAGTTGAAGCGGATCAACAGGCTGTAAAAGTCCGTGAGACCTTGCGTGAGCAAGTGGCTGCATTGGCTATCAAGGGCGCAGAGCAGATTCTCCGTAAGGAAGTCAATGCCGGCGTTCACGCGGACTTGTTGACTCGCTTGAAGACTGAGCTTTAAGTCAAAGCTCTGGACTGTACTTTGAAATCTGAACACACAACGCGAGCACTTTATGGCTGAACTAGCAACCATTGCCCGTCCTTACGCTGAGGCGCTTTTTAAAGCGACTTCAGCGGACTTGAACGGTGCATCCGTTTGGGTGGATGCCTTGTCTGCAATTGCGCAAAATCCGCAATTGCAACAATTTGCAGACAGCCCAAAAGCGACAACAGATCAAGTTTTTGACTTGATCTCTGGTGTTGCACAACCGGCACTTCCTGACGCAGCAAAAAACTTTTTGCGCACCGTGATTGAAAACGGTCGTTTGAGTGTCTTGCCAGAAATGGCTGTCCAGTTTCGTGCTTTGAAAAATGCACAAAGCGGTTCCTCAGATGCGGTGGTGCATAGCGCCTTCCCGATTGATGGACCTGCGCTGGCAGACTTGGCAATAACGATGGAAAAGCGATTTGGGCGCAAGCTTAATTTGTCTGTTGTATTGCAGCCCGAGTTGATCGGCGGTATTCGCGTGGTGGTGGGTGACGAGGTGCTTGACACTTCTGTGAAAGCCCGTTTGGAGCAAATGAAAGTGGCCTTGACAGCGTAACGCAGTCAGCCATTTTCAAAGTTCAAACGCAGCTTCAAACATAAGCTCCCAGCAAACTCAATTAACTAGCAATCAAGCTAACTAAAGAAAGAAGGAAAGAGTCATGCAACTCAATCCAGCAGAAATTTCTGAACTGATCAAGAGCCGTATTGAAGGCTTGTCAGCCAGCGCGAACATTCGCAATCAAGGCACTGTGGTTTCAGTGGCCGACGGTATTTGCCGCATTCACGGTTTATCCGATGTGATGCAAGGTGAAATGTTGGAATTCCCAGCCGGTAGCGATGGTTTGCCAACCTACGGTTTGGCCTTGAACCTTGAGCGTGACTCAGTGGGTTCCGTTATTTTGGGCGAGTACGAGCATATTTCCGAAGGCGACACAGTTAAGTGTACTGGTCGTATTTTGGAAGTTCCCGTGCGTCCTGAGCTCCTCGGCCGTGTGGTGAATGCCTTGGGTCAGCCCATCGATGGCAAAGGCCCTATCAACGCCAAAATGACCGACGTGATTGAAAAAGTCGCGCCCGGTGTGATTGCCCGTAAATCAGTTGACCAGCCGATGCAAACCGGCCTGAAGTCCATCGACTCCATGGTGCCCATCGGTCGTGGTCAGCGCGAATTGATCATTGGTGACCGCCAGACTGGTAAGACAGCTGTTGCGATTGACGCCATCATCAACCAAAAAGGTCAAAACGTCCCCTGTATCTATGTGGCGATTGGTCAAAAAGCATCCAGCGTGAAAAACGTGGTTCGTTCTTTGGAGCAAGCCGGCGCAATGGAGTACACCATTGTGGTGGCTGCTACAGCATCTGACTCCGCTGCTATGCAATATGTGAGTGCTTACTCTGGTTGTACCATGGGTGAATACTTCCGTGATCGTGGCCAAGATGCTTTGATCGTGTATGACGATTTGTCCAAGCAAGCCGTGGCTTACCGCCAAGTGTCATTGCTGTTGCGTCGCCCACCAGGTCGCGAAGCTTACCCTGGCGACGTGTTCTACCTCCACAGCCGTTTGTTAGAGCGCGCTGCACGTGTGAACGAAAAATATGTTGAAGATTTCACCAAAGGTGAAGTTAAAGGCAAAACCGGTTCATTGACAGCTTTGCCGATCATTGAAACGCAAGCGGGTGACGTCTCTGCTTTCGTGCCAACCAACGTGATTTCTATCACTGACGGTCAGATCTTCTTGGAAACCTCATTGTTCAATGCAGGTATTCGTCCAGCGATCAACGCGGGTATTTCCGTGTCTCGTGTTGGTGGTGCTGCTCAAACCAAAATCATCAAAAGCTTGTCTGGCGGTATTCGTACCGACTTGGCGCAGTACCGTGAATTGGCCGCGTTTGCGCAGTTTGCTTCTGATCTGGATGAAGCGACACGTAAGCAGTTGGATCGTGGCGCACGCGTGACTGAATTGCTCAAGCAAGCTCAGTACAGCCCACTGCCGATCAGCTTGATGGGAGCAACGTTGTTTGCTGTGAACAAAGGTTTCATGGATGACATCGCGGTGAATAAAGTGTTGGCTTTTGAGCACGGCTTGCACAGCCACCTCAAAGACAAGCATGCTGGTTTGTTGGCCAAATTGGAAGCTGCTAAAGCGATGGACAAAGAGGCGGAAGCTGAATTGACCGAAGCAGCAACAGCTTTCAAAAAGTCATTTGCTTAATCATTCCGACTTCAACTGTCTGAGTGACACACTATAAAACGACAAGTTAATAGAGCAAAGGGGCAACTATGGCATCCGGTAAGGAATTACGCACCAAGATCAAATCGGTGGAAAACACCAAGAAGATCACCAAGGCGATGGAAATGATTTCTGTCTCCAAGATGCGCAAGGCGCAGGAGCGTATGCGCGCAGCGCGTCCGTACAGCGAGAAGATTCGCAATATTGCAGCTAATTTGGGTGAAGCGAACCCCGAGTATGTGCATGCCTTCATGAAATCAAACGATGTTAAATCGGTGGGTTACATTGTGGTCAGTACAGACAAGGGTTTGTGCGGTGGTTTAAATACCAACCTGTTTCGCGCATTGACCCTCCAATTGCGTGATGCGCAAGCGGTGGGTCACACAGCACAATCTGTAGCCATTGGTGGCAAGGGTCTTGGCTTCTTGACGCGCATGGGCGCGAAAGTCGTATCGCATGTGACGCATTTGGGCGATAAGCCTCATCTAGACAAGCTCATTGGCCCAGTCAAGGTGCTGTTGGATGCTTATACCCGTGGTGAAATCAGCTCAGTCGTTCTTTGCTACAACAAGTTTGTCAGCACCATGAGTCAAGTGCCGACGGTACAGCAGTTGTTGCCATTGTCTCAAGCTGCACTCAAAGCAGAGACGGCGCAAAGTGAAGCAGCCAGCGGTGTTAAACACGGCTGGGACTACATTTATGAGCCAGATGCGCAAGCTGTGATCGACGATTTGTTGGTGCGTTATGTAGAAGCTTTGGTTTACCAAGCTGTTGCAGAAAACATTGCCTCTGAGCATGCAGCGCGTATGGTAGCCATGAAAGCAGCGACAGACAACGCTGGCAACGTTATAGCGGAGTTGAAGTTGATTTACAACAAGACTCGTCAAGCAGCGATTACCAAAGAGCTGTCTGAAATCGTCTCGGGTGCAGCAGCCGTGTCGTCGTAAGACGCAGTCTGACGCAGCAACAAGTAGTAATTTGAAGTAATTCAGTTTTTTGTATTAATTTTTTGGAGCAAAAAATGGCTCAAGTCCAAGGCAAAATTGTTCAGTGTATCGGCGCGGTGGTTGACGTGGAATTTCCACGCAATCAAATGCCTAAAATTTATGACGCCCTCAAAATGGACGGTTCAGCATTGACGTTGGAAGTTCAGCAGCAATTGGGTGACGGCATTGTGCGTACCATTGCGCTGGGTTCATCTGACGGTTTGCGCCGTGGCATGATTGTGCAAAATACAGAACAGCCGATCATGGTTCCTGTGGGTAAAGCTACTTTGGGTCGCATCATGGATGTGCTCGGCGCGCCTATTGATGAGCGTGGTCCCGTTGCCGCAACCTTGACAGCGTCGATCCATCGTAAAGCGCCAGCTTACGACGAACTCAGCCCATCACAAGAATTGCTGGAAACAGGCATCAAGGTGATCGACTTGGTTTGCCCGTTTGCCAAAGGGGGTAAAGTCGGTTTGTTCGGTGGTGCGGGTGTGGGTAAAACCGTGAACATGATGGAACTGATCAACAACATCGCCAAAGCTCACAGCGGTTTGTCTGTGTTTGCAGGTGTGGGTGAGCGTACTCGTGAAGGCAACGACTTCTACCACGAGATGGCAGATTCTAAAGTTGTCGACTTGGACAATCTCGAAAACTCAAAAGTGGCCATGGTTTACGGTCAGATGAATGAGCCACCAGGCAATCGTTTGCGCGTGGCCTTGACGGGTTTGACCATTGCCGAATCTTTCCGTGACGAAGGTAAAGACGTGTTGTTCTTCGTTGACAACATCTACCGTTACACCTTGGCCGGTACCGAAGTGTCCGCGCTCTTGGGTCGTATGCCTTCAGCGGTGGGCTACCAGCCAACACTGGCTGAAGAAATGGGTCGTTTGCAAGAACGTATTACATCTACCAAAGTCGGTTCCATCACCTCTATCCAAGCCGTTTACGTGCCAGCGGATGACTTGACCGACCCATCACCAGCTACGACGTTTGCGCATTTGGACTCCACCGTGGTGTTGTCTCGTGACATCGCCTCGCTCGGTATTTACCCTGCGGTTGATCCTTTGGATTCCACGAGCCGTCAGTTGTCACCTCTGGTTGTGGGCGAAGACCACTACAACACAGCCCGTGCAGTGCAGGGTACATTGCAACGTTACCGCGAACTGCGCGACATTATCGCGATCATGGGTATGGATGACTTGGCACCTGAAGACAAACTGGCTGTGGCACGTGCCCGTAAAATCCAGCGTTTCTTGAGCCAACCGTTCCACGTGGCCGAGGTGTTTACTGGATCTCCAGGCAAGTATGTGCCATTGGCTGAAACCATCCGTGGTTTCAAGATGATTGTGAACGGCGAGTGTGATCACTTGCCTGAGCAAGCCTTCTACATGGTCGGAACGATCGACGAAGCCTTCGAAAAAGCCAAAAAGGTTTAAACCATGAACACCATCCACGTTGATGTGGTCAGTGCAGAAGAGTCCATCTTCTCTGGTGAAGCCAAATTTGTGGCATTGCCAGGTGAAGCGGGCGAACTGGGCATTTACCCACGCCATACTCCCCTGATTTCACGCATCAAAGCGGGCTCAGTGCGTATTGAAAAAGCAGACGGCGGCGAAGAGTTTATTTTCGGGGCTGGCGGCATCATTGAAGTCCAACCGAACTGTGTCACTGTGTTGTCAGACACAGCTATTCGCGGTAAAGATTTGGATGAGAAGAAAGCCAATGAAGCCAGAGCCGCCGCCGAAGAAGCTTTGAAGAACGCCAAAGGCGAACTTGACATAGCCAAAGCGCAGTCCGAGTTGTATGCCATGGCTGCCCAAATTGCAGCACTGCGCAAGTTCCGTCAGAATAAATAGAAGGGCTGGATTCAGCTTAAGAATAAAAAACCTCATTCAGTGAGGTTTTTTATTGTGTACCCATCTACTGAAAAGATATTTAATCTAATACAGGTGCGTTGGGTAATTCGTTGTGGTGCGATTGCCCGGTCTTTAATGGAAAGTGCTGCACCAGCAAGGCGGACACTTCTTCCAACGCTTGCGTCAACCCTTCTTCAAAGTGATTCTCATGCAATGCTTTGCACAAGCGTTGCACCATGGCTTGCCACTCGGCGTGGGTCACATATTGGTTCAACCCCCGATCGGCGACCAGCTCGATGGCATGTTCTGCCAAAAGTAAGTAAATCAAAACTCCGTTGTTATGCTCTGTATCCCACACTTGAAGTTTGTTGAACATCATGACCGCGCGTTCACGAATGACCGTGCGTAAAGGAGTTTTGTGCCAAGCGTGACGCCACAGGTAGCTGTTGGGTAATCCAGCGTCAACACAAATCCGTATCTCTCCGCTGTGCCGTTGTTCGCTAGCCGTGACACGTTGCATCAGTCGTTTTGACATGTCAGCCGGGATGGCATGGCGCGAGTCTGAGGCGTCAAACCAACGATGTTTAAAAAGAGTGAGAATGCGTTTGAACATGTGTATTGGCACCTTACCAACTACCAGAGGCACCGCCGCCACCGAAGTCGCCACCACCGCCTGAGCTGAAACCACCGCCGCCTCCGCCAC
>CBDUEA010000060.1:0-8026 GCA_965365965.1 uncultured Polaromonas sp.
CACGGACAAGTCCCACGCCCGTTTCAGCGCCAGTTGGCGCACGGCGCAAAAGGTCAAAAAAGTCAACAACAGCGCTCATTTAAGCAAATAACCAATCACACTCTCATGACCACACCTATGAATAATTACATCCGCCTCCACCCCGCCGACGACGTTTTGATCTCCCGCGCCCAACTCATGAGCGGCACGGTGATTGAGGGCATCGCCGTCAAAGGCTTGATTCCGCCGGGTCACAAAATCGCCACCCATGCCATTGCAGTCGGTGAGCCAGTGCGCCGCTACAACCAAATCATCGGTTTTGCCAGCAAACCCATCGCGGCGGGCGAGCATGTACATACCCACAACCTCGACATGGGTGCGAACAAAGGCGATTTTGAGCGTGATTACGCTTTTGGCGCCGACGTGAAGCCTGAGCCCGCCAAGTTAGAGGCGACCTTCATGGGCATCAAGCGCCCCGATGGTCGCGTTGCCACGCGCAATTACATCGGCGTGCTGACCAGTGTCAATTGCTCGGCCACGGCCGCACGAGCGATTGCCGATCACTTTTCGCGCCGTACCAACCCGAGCGCGTTGGCCGATTTCCCGAATGTCGATGGCGTCGTTGCGTTGACCCACGGTACGGGTTGCGGCATGGATGGTGAAGGCTTAGGCATGCAGATTTTGCAGCGCACGCTGACGGGCTATGCCACCCATGTCAATTTTTGGGGCGCTTTGGTCGTGGGGCTGGGTTGCGAGGGCAACCAAATCAAAGCCTGGCTGGGCAGCGGCAACTTGACGGAGGGTGAGAACTTGAAAGTTTTCAACATCCAAGACACCGGCGGCACATCCAAAACCGTCGCCAAAGGCATTGAGCTCGTTCAAGCCATGTTGCCCAAAGCCAATGCTGTGAAGCGCGAGCCCTGCAGTGCCGCGCACATCACGATTGGCCTGCAATGCGGCGGCTCGGACGGTTACTCCGGCATCAGCGCCAACCCTGCTTTGGGTGCAGCTGTCGATTTGCTGGTAGCCCACGGCGGCACGGCTATTTTGAGCGAAACGCCTGAAATCTATGGCGCAGAACATCTGCTGACGCGCCGTGCCGTGACCCAAGCGGTCGGCGAAAAGCTGGTCTCCCGCATCAAATGGTGGGAGCATTACACCGAGATCAACGACGGCGAGATGAACAACAACCCCTCGCCCGGCAACAAAGCCGGCGGGTTGACGACCATTTTGGAGAAATCGCTGGGTGCGGTCGCCAAAGGCGGGACGTCGAATTTGCAGGCGGTTTACGAATACGCCGAGCCTGTAACTGCGCATGGTTTCGTCTACATGGACACGCCAGGTTACGACCCCGTGAGCGCGACCGGCCAGGTCGCAGGCGGGGCGAATGTGATCTGCTTCACCACGGGTCGCGGCTCGGCCTACGGTTGTGCACCGTCTCCCTCGCTCAAGTTGGCGACCAATTCTGCCTTGTGGAAGCGGCAGGAGGAGGACATGGATATCAACTGTGGCGAAATCATCGACGGCAGCGCTACGATTGCCGAAATGGGACAGCGAATTTTTGAGATGGTTTTGGCGACGGCTTCGGGGTCGCAGAGTAAAAGCGAGCGCCACGGTTACGGTCAAAACGAGTTTGTGCCGTGGCAAGTCGGCGCTGTGATGTAAAAAGGAATTAAAAATGTCAAAAACGATGGAAGTAGAAGCACTCACTCATTTTGTAGCTACTGTGATTGAAGCGGCAGGAAGCCAAACAGGCGAGGCGCGCAAAGTTGCCAGTAACCTGGTGATGGCGAATTTGAGCGGTCACGACTCGCATGGCGTGGGCATGGTGCCACGCTATGTGGCGGCGGTGTTGGAGGGCGGTTTGCAGACCAACGCAACGGTTAAAACTTTGCTTGATTTGGGTCACCTGTTGACGCTGGATGGTCAGCGTGGCTACGGACAAGTCATTGGTGAGCAAGCCATGCAACTGGGTATTGCGCGCGCCAAGCAGCACGGCAGCTGCATCATGACGCTGGCCAACGCGCACCATTTGGGCCGCATCGGCCATTGGGCGGAGATGGCCACGGCAGCGGGGCTGGTGTCTATGCATTTCGTCAACGTCATGGCGCGTGCTACGGTTGCGCCGTGGGGCGGGGCGGATGGACGGTTTGGGACCAATCCATGCTGCATCGGCATCCCCTTGGCGGGCCAAGCGCCGTTTTTGCTCGATTTTGCCACCAGCCGCGTGGCGCAAGGCAAGATGCGCGTGGCTTACAACGAAGGCCAAACTGTCGCACCGGGATTGCTCATCGATGAACACGGCCAACCGACGACCAACCCCGGCGTGGTGGTGGTGCCGCAAAGCAATGGGCTGTTTGGTTCTTTGATGACGTTTGGCGAGCACAAAGGTTATGGCATGGCCGTCGCCTGTGAACTGCTGGGTGGTGCCTTGAGTGGTGGCGGCACGTGGCACGCTGCGACAGAATTTAAGCAAGCCGTGCTGAACAACATGCTGACGGTGTTGATTGACCCCGCTAAATTGGGCACGCAAGCCTCTTTTGAGTCAGAAGCGCTGGCTTTTGTGGACTGGTTGAAAGTGGCACCGACCGCACCGGGCATCGACGCGGTTCAAATTGCCGGCGACCCCGAGCGTCGCGCCCGCATCAAACGCCTGCAAGAGGGCATTGTGGTGGATGACCAGACTTGGAGCGACATCGTCGCTGCAGGTTCAAGTGTGGGTGTTGTACAAGCTTAAGCCGTGCAATCGTCCAGATTTTGCAATTTTTTTAATGGCCATCAATCATCACCACCAAACAAATCACGGGTGTAAACCTTCTCGGCCACGTCAGACAGTGCTTCAGCCATGCGGTTGCTGATGATGACATCGGCTTCCTGCTTGAACTGTTGCAAATTCTTCACGACGCGCGAGTGAAAGAATTCGGATTCGTTGAGGACCGGCTCATAGATGATGACCTCAATGCCCTTGGCCTTGATACGCTTCATGATGCCCTGGATGCTGGAAGCACGGAAGTTGTCCGAACCTGTCTTCATTATAAGACGGTAGACGCCCACGACTTTGGGGTTGCGACGGACGATATCTTCGGCGATGAAGTCTTTGCGTGTGGAGTTCGATTCGACGATAGCTTGAACGAGGTTTTGAGGAACATCACGGTAGTTGGCGAGCAGTTGTTTGGTGTCCTTAGGCAGGCAGTAACCACCATAACCAAAGGATGGGTTGTTGTAGTGGGTTCCGATGCGTGGGTCTAGACAGACGCCCTGGATGATCTGTTTGCTGTCTAGACCATGGGTTGCAGCATAGGTATCAAGTTCGTTGAAATACGAGACTCGCATAGCCAGATAAGTATTGGCAAAGAGTTTGATCGCTTCGGCTTCGGTGGCATCCGTAAAGAGTACCGGGATATCTTTTTTAATGGCACCTTCTTTGAGAAGGTTGGCAAAAATTTCTGCACGCTTGGAGTGCTCGCCAACGACTATACGGGAGGGGTGAAGGTTGTCGTAGAGGGCACGACCTTCGCGCAAGAATTCTGGCGAGAAGATGAGGTTATGGGTACCTAAGGCTTCCCTGGTTTTGACGGTGTAGCCGACCGGGACAGTCGATTTGATGACCAACGTGGCTTTTGGATTAATGGTGATTACGTCAAGGATGACGGCTTCAATGGATTTGGTATTAAAGTAGTTGTTCTCTGGATCGTAATCAGTCGGGGTGGCGATGATGATGTAGTCAGCGCCTTGGTAGGCATCTTTTTTATCTATCGTCGCCCGAAAGTTCAAGGACTTATTTTTGAGATAGTCCTCCAGCTCAGCGTCCTGGATCGGTGACACTTTATGGTTGATCATCTCAACCTTTTCTGCGGCGATATCCAATGCGACAACTTCATGGTGTTGCGAGAGCAACACACCGTTAGAAAGACCAACATAACCCATACCTGCAATTGCGATTTTCATACGTCGGAATTCACTTCTTTAGTAGTTCAATGCGTTGCAGCGCTATGCCCAGCACGCGAGAATCAAGAGAGTCACGCAAGGCTTGTGGTGATGTTGCCTCGGGAACGGCAATTGAAATGCTTCGCGACCCTTTTGCACCAGTTAAAGGAACGCTTACTTCAATCACAGCCTCAGATTTTGCCATTATTGTTTGAGCCCATTGCCATCCTTGTTCTGTGCTATTGAACATGACAGATATAGGACGCTGTGAGTTTGCGCCAAAAACACTGAACTTCAAAACAGCATGACAAACACGCGTTTCACACTCTTTAGGAACCGGGAGTATCAGCTTCGAAGCCGTTCGCGACCAAACACGATCCGATTCCATGTTGTACCATCCCTCTGGAAGGACAAAGTGACTTTTCGTGAATTCCTGATTTAATATAATTGGATAGTTAATATTTCTAAAGATTGTGCTGAGTGATTCTGATCGGTGTAATGTCTCTAAAAACTCAGGACGCAACCTGACAGTTGCAAACAGTTCAGATTCCGATACATCGAGATAAGGTGATTCGCGCAACATGAGGATAAATGAGTGTAGCTCGGCTCTACGCTGATCAGGACAAATAAATTCTGATGCAGAACGAAAGTGTTCACTATTTCTCGCAGTTAACTTAGCAGTTGTTTGATCAGGGCAGGGCCATAACTGCGGAGACCACATCATATTAAAATAGGGTAAGACAACAACATCTGTAATTTCATCAACTAATATCTTTTCTACCATTGGCGTCTTAATCTTATCAAGTTCCCCATTAATAGCAAGCATTCCATACGGCCAGCCTGACTGTGCAGCAAACAAATTCTTATCTCCGCCTATGTTGTAAGTGCGGAAACCAACAGCTGGTGCTAAATAGTTAGCCATAAAATCATTTTTCCAGGGAACGAATGCTACCGTTTCTCCTGGCTTAATTTGTTGTTGAAGTGCGATGACAAGCTCATCGTCGATCTGCTGAGCCATGACTCTGCTATCGCTTCCTTCCTGCCATTTTTTCTGGAAATCAGGTAAATTGAAGAGAATGACTACCAGCAAGCCTAGAAACCAAACCCCTCTGTTTTCTTTGTGTGTACGAGACACCCATATCATGGTCAGAAGCCACAAAGCAAAGATGCCGAGGGCAGACCACCGGTATGAGGCACGCATGACATTGAAACCGGGCAGTGTTTTAGAAATCCAACCGTTACCTGTTGGCATTACAGCAAACTCTGAAGCCATCAAAGCACTTTGCTGGTGAGGATGGCTAATTTGTAAAGACTCTGGTTTGGTTGAATTTATCTTCAGTGAGGGCCCGAGTGACATATAAAAGCCTAAGATTACAACGAGAAAAACACCTGTAGAAATCTTCGCATTCCCTCTTGATTTCCACCATGCTACGACACCGAGAATAAACACAGGTAAAGCAAAGGTGGTTCGCCAGACAGATCGGTCACCGAAATAAAGCGTATCAGTTCGTTTCAGGCTTAGACCTATCAAATCGGATAGCCAAGATACTCCTTGTGTAGGGATGACGATGAATGAAATATCAAGCCCCCACCCTCTGAAAAAATCAATCGAATGTGTTTCAAAATTTGATCGACCGACATAAACGCTATAAAGAAGATAGGCGATTGCAAAACTAGCTACATGCACGGTGAGTGCTACTTTCAGCAATACTGGTCTGATCTTTGGTCGGGAAACAAATGTGTACAGTAGCAATATGCTGGCACCTGTGGCGAACATCATGAAGGTATATCCATCCATGAAAACAGAAACAATGGTGGCGGCGACATACGTAACTACAGATGATGGGGCTATCTGCTTGGATTCAGATTCAATCAGAAATAACTTAAAGGCAGCTAGGAAATAGAACGACAACAGTGCTATACCCCAAGATAGCATAGAGTAATCAGAATGGCCGCAAATGATCGGCATGCTCATCCACGCGACAGAGCCTACTAGGGCGATTGAGCGCGTCGCACCAAACCGACGGGAAATCTGAAAGGCGGACGACATAGCCAATCCAAAATAAAGCGTGGCCACTACGGTATAGGCGTCAGCAGCGTGTAGACCTAGGCGAATGAATAAACTTGCTGGCCATACACCTGCCAATCCAAAAGCAATTGCAGCAGGCTTGGGGATTCCGAAGTCATGGGTATATAAGTCCAACAAAGGGCCATTGGACAAGGATTGAGAGAAGCCCATTGACCAGATAGCCTGCCCAAGGGTCGGCATCATTAAGAAGGGAATTGCACCTTGCAAAAAAAGTACAAAGACAAATGCAAATAAGCTTTGTAAGGAATCCTTAATAGACCAGGATTTATTGCTGGCCATAAATTTCCTTGAAATTACAATGTTTTGCTGGGATGAGTGAAGAAGCTAGAAAGAATATAAAGTCGCCCGTAACCGTCACTAAACGACCGACGAGAACTACAGTAAGTAAATCCGATTCAGTTACCAGATTTTTGAGTATAAATAACAAAATCAGCTCACGAACACCTACACCTGCAGGTGCACCAGGCGTCACTAGTCCAATTAACCAAGCGACAATGTAAGCGCCTCCAACAGTCAGCCATTGTTGAACCGTTAGTCCTTCGCCGTCAGCGATCAAGTAAAGCAGGGCAGCGAAGACGCTTCCTGACATCACTAGAAAGAGCATTTGCCATACAAACGACCACATAGTCTGACGATCGACTAGACGGTCTAAGCTAGCTGCGACAAGCACTGCTGAGCTAATCAATAAAAAGACGCTTGAGGTCGTGTGAAAACTGTTATTTACAATCGGCAAGATCAACCAGCAAAATAATGATCCAGCTGTGGCAATCAAGCCAAGCTCCCATACAGTGGATTTAGCCAGAGCCACGGCTGATAGACCCGAACTCATGCCGAGCGCTTGCCGCCCAGCAAGATGAAAAATATTACCTGGTACATATTTGGCCAGTTGTGATACACCGTAAATCCTAATCGCACCTAGTCGTGATGGTGAGGTGCCAAGATGGCGTAAAAGGTGCCACCAAGCCATGGCAAGCAGGGAATTAGCTAGCCCATAAAGTAAGGCACTAGCAGCAATTAACCCCCATGCCAAGGGTGAAATTCTCGAAAGGTCGAGCTCGAGCCAGTAGGTATGCAATCGAAACGCGACGAATACGATGCCAATCATCGCCAACCCACTCCCACCCCAATGAAGGGTGCGCCGCATCGATGGGGTCATTTTTAGCGATGTGGACGGCATAGCAGCATCGTCCAAGGTAATGGACTCTTTGTTTCAATAATCTCAAAATATTTTGAAACCAAATCGACAAATCCATGTCTCGACCAATGTTGAATATGCCCGGGCGTGTTACCCCATCGCGGAATGTATTTCCCTCTCATCAGGTTTAATCCACACCACAGTGGCTCCTGCGGGACGCTAATGATTAAATGCTGCCTGGTTACACGTTGCATAGCCTGTAGCCCTGCCTCCGGATTCTCCAGATGTTCGAGCACTTCGCAACAAACCACGAGGTCTGCACTGTCCTGCACAGGGTCAAGATCATAGATGCTGCGAGATTCAAAGAGGGTAGGCGCTAACCCTTGACTTATGGCATTTTCTCGCGCGATTTCGACAACATTCTTCGAAAAATCACACCCTCTTGCTGACAACCCTTGCTGATTCCAGCGCAATACCCAATAGCCTTCGCCACAGCCAATTTCGTGTATCGATTCAGGGGATGCCTTGGCTACTAATTCTGATAAAGTGACTTCGAAACCATTCATCATCCATCTTACGATTGGATTGCTTGAGCCATACTTGTCAAAGTTATTCCCAATAACAACGCCATTTTCTGCTAAGCCGCCTGCAATTTTAATGCTCATACCTTAACTTCGTCATTTCCGCAGAATCTCACATGAGTTGCGTTGTCACCATTTTTGATCACATCTAAATAATTTTGACGGGGCACCAAATTGGCTGCCTTGAAACGAATGTCCTCGAGTAATTTTCGGTTTGCCGCCAATAAATCTGCCACAAAAGCAACGAGCAATGTCTGAAAACCCATGCCCATCATAACGGATGCCAAAATTAGAGATTGAATATGCCCATCGCCA
>CBDUEA010000061.1:0-8019 GCA_965365965.1 uncultured Polaromonas sp.
GCGCGTATGGACGTGGCAGTGCGGCCTGAGCTCAAAGCACTGCGCCGTGAGCAGCCGACAGCGGATTACTCCCACCCCGCCATGGCGGTGAACCTAGATGCCTGTATCCAGTGCAACCGCTGCGTGCGCGCTTGCCGTGAAGAACAGGTGAACGACGTGATTGGCTACGCCATGCGTGGCTCGCATAGCGAAATTGTGTTTGACTTAAATGACCCCATGGGCGACAGCACCTGCGTTGGCTGTGGCGAGTGTGTGCAGGCCTGCCCTACGGGTGCGCTAATGCCCAAAACGCAAGTTGGCTCACAAATCGTCGACAAGAAAGTGGACTCCGTTTGCCCGTTTTGCGGTGTTGGCTGCTTGCTGACTTACAACGTCAAAGACAACGTCATTGTGAGTGTGGATGGTCGCGATGGCCCCGCCAACCACAGCCGGCTGTGCGTGAAACGCCGTTTTGGCTTTGACTACGCGCACCATGCCCAGCGCTTGACGGTGCCTTTGATTCGCAAAACCGGCATCAAAAAAGACGAGCTCGCAGCGCCCAACCCGGCCGATTGGCGCGAGGTGTTTCGTGAAGCGACGTGGGAAGAGGCTTTGGCGCTCACCTCCAGCAAACTCAAAGGGCTGCGCGACACCCACGGCAAAAAGTCGTTGGCGGGTTTTGGCTCAGCCAAAGGCAGCAATGAGGAAGCCTATTTGTTCCAAAAACTGGTGCGCACTGGTTTTGGTAGCAACAACGTCGACCACTGCACCCGGCTGTGCCATGCTTCTAGCGTGGCTGCCTTGCTGGAGGGCGTCGGCTCGGGCGCGGTAAGCAACCAAGTGAGTGACGTGGAACACGCGGGTTTGATCATGGTGATTGGCTCCAATCCCACCTCCAACCACCCGGTGGCTGCAACGTGGATGAAAAATGCCGTTAAAAATGGCACCAAAATCGTTTTGGCAGACCCACGCAAAACGGACATCAGCAAACATGCTTGGCGCACCCTGCAATTCAAACCAGACACCGATGTAGCGATGCTGAACGCCTTGATTCACACTGTGATTGAAGAGGGTTTGACTGACGAAGAATTCATCCGCACCCGTGCCAGCAATTTTGAGGCCTTGCGTGAGAACGTCAAAGGCTACAGCCCAGAAGCCATGGCACCCATTTGCGGCATCCCTGCAACAACCTTGCGCGAAGTCGCGCGAGAATTTGCCAATGCCAAAGGTGCGATGATTTTGTGGGGCATGGGTGTGAGCCAACACATTCACGGCACAGACAATGCCCGCTGCTTGATTGCATTGGTCACGGTAACCGGGCAAATCGGCAAGCCTGGCTCGGGCTTGCATCCGCTGCGTGGACAAAACAATGTGCAAGGCGCAAGCGACGCGGGTTTGATTCCGATGATGTTCCCCAACTACCAACGGGTTGACAACAAAGGTGTGCATTCTTGGTTTGAAGATTTTTGGCAAACCCCGCTGGATGACCAACCCGGTTACACCGTGGTTGAAATCATGCACAAAGCGCTTGCACCAGACAGCGACCCGCACAAAATTCGCGGCATGTACATCATGGGCGAGAACCCAGCCATGAGCGACCCTGATTTGAACCATGCCCGTCATGCTTTGGCGAGTTTGGAGCACTTGGTGGTGCAAGATATTTTCATGACCGAAACTGCTTGGCTGGCTGATGTGGTGCTGCCCGCCACCGCATGGCCTGAAAAAACCGGCACCGTCAGCAACACCGACCGCATGGTGCAAATGGGCAAACAAGCCATCACCCCGCCAGGTGAAGCCAAACCAGATTTGTGGATCATCCAGCAAATTGCCAAGCGCATGGGGTTGCCCTGGGATTACCCAGGTGAGCACAGTGGTGTGGCTGCCGTCTACGAAGAAATGCGCCAAGCCATGCATGCTGCGATTGCAGGCATCACCTGGGAGCGTTTGGAGCGCGAATCTAGCGTGACTTACCCTTGCCTGAGTGCGGAAGACCCGGGTCAGCCAATTGTGTTTATCGACACCTTCCCGACCGCTAACGGACGCGTTCAGCTCGTTCCGGCCGACATCATTCCTGCAAACGAACGTCCAGATGCACAGTTTCCCTTCGTATTGATCACAGGCCGTCAGCTGGAGCATTGGCACACGGGCAGCATGACACGTCGCGCCACCGTACTGGACGCTTTGGAACCGATGGCGACGGCCTCGCTGTGCGGTGCTGACATGCAAGAACTGGGGCTGGAAGCAGGTGACGTGATCACCGTACAATCGCGCCGTGGGCAAGTCGCCATCCATATCCGCCGGGACGATGGAACGCCGCGCGGTGCGGTGTTCATTCCGTTTGCCTACTATGAAGCAGCTGCCAACTTGATGACCAATGCGGCCTTGGATCCTTTTGGTAAGATCCCAGAATTCAAATACTGCGCGGTTGCGATCAAACGTGGAGGCGACGTGGTTCGTGCGGCGGGTTATGGCAGCGGTGCGATCACTTAAGACGACCGTATTTACACTTTTAATGCTTTATGGACTTGTCTGAAACTTTGACACTTACTTTTCCCACTACTTTGCCGCATTTGTCTAAGGCGCAAGCCCCTTTGACCAAAGCGGTTGAGGTGCTGGATGAACATGGTCAAGTCAGGCAATTGTTCATTCCGGCGGAGCGTGCCCTGACGGTTTATGTAGATAAACGTGAACTGGTCACACTCATGACGTTGGGCGAGCACCCTGAATGGTTGGTTTTGGGCTATTTGCGCAACCAACGCTTGGTAGATTCGGTCGATGAAATTGAATCTATCACCGTAGATTGGGAGGTGAACGCCGCCGCAGTCAAAACCCGGCATGGCATCACCGACATCGCCAAACGCACTGAAAAGCGCGTGGTTACCACTGGTTGTGGTCAAGGCAGCCTGTTTGGCGACTTGCTCAGTGCGTTTGAAGACATCACGCTTGCGTCATCAACCGTTACACAAACGCAACTAGAGGTGATTACCAATACCATCCGTGTGCAAGACAGCGTCTATAAACAGGCAGGTTCGGTGCATGGCTGTGCTTTGTTTTCTACAGCGAGCGATACGGCAGAACAGCTGATTTTTGTGGAAGATGTCGGCCGGCATAACGCCATTGATACCATTGCGGGCTGGATGTGGCTGCAGCAGGCTAAGCACGTCGACGGAATGGACAAGGTTTTTTACACTACGGGGCGACTTACCAGTGAAATGGTCATGAAATCAGCGCAAATGGGCATCCCCGTCGTTGTTTCCCGCAGTGGCATGACAGAGATGGGATTGGAGCTGGCTAAAAAACTGGGTTTGTGTGCGATTGGTCGTGCGACAAACAAGCGGTTTTTGTGTTTTTCAGCACCCGAGCGGGTGGTTTGGCAAAATTTGTAATGATTTCAATTCATTGAATGCTATTTTATATATAGCAAATATATGAATTAATAGGCCGGCTACAGCCAAAAATTGCCTTAAAATGGTCTAAACGTGGTGTTTTAAGTCAGAATTCACCCTTGGCGTCTATGTTTACGCCCCCATTTAGCTACATTAGGCTTTCATAGTCGATTGCCGTTGCAGTTATTCAAGCTAAGGGATGGTATGGCCGTGAAGTCGTCTTTTTATGTGCTGGGTTGGCGCTCTTTGTGGCGCGATGTACGTGCTGGTGAGTTACGTTTGCTTATTTTAGCCGTCACCCTGGCCGTATCAGCGCTGACAGCGGTCGGTTTTTTTGCAGATCGCTTGAATGGTGGCTTGCAGCGAGATGCAAAGCAATTATTGGGCGGTGATGCCGTCATTTCTAGTGATAACCCTACACCACAAGCTTTTATCGATAAAGCCAAGGCCTTGGGCTTGCAAAGCGCCACCACGTTGGGTTTTCCGACCATGGCGCGTGCCCCTGAGGCGCAAGGAGGCGTGACCAAGCTGGTGGCCCTGAAGGCTGTGAGCAGTGCTTACCCCTTGCGTGGCAGCTTGCAGGTGACGAGTCTGCAAAACCCAGTGGCTACTAAAACGCGCGATACACCTCAAAAATTAGAAGCGTGGGTTGATGCTGCTTTGCTCGATGCTTTGGGTTTAAAGCTGGGGCACCCAATTTTATTGGGCGATTCTTCCTTCAAAGTCACCCACATCATCACTTCAGAACCTGACCGTGGCACAGGTTTTGCGACTTTTGCGCCGCGTGTGATGGTGAACCAAGACGACATGCTGGCCACCGGCTTGATTCAACCGGCCAGCCGGGTGACCTATCGATTTGCTGTAGCCGATCAAGACCGCGGTACGAATAGCATTAGTGGAAGCGGGAGCGGTATTGGCGCCACTGCTGCGGACAAAGCGAGCAAGGCGTTTGTGGCCTGGGCGCAAAGTTATATCAAAACAGCTGAGTCTGGCACTGCATCTGAGAATTTACGTGGCGTTCGCCTAGAGTCATTAGACAGTGGACGACCTGAGATGAAACAAACTTTAGACCGTGCGGAGAAGTTTCTCAACCTCATCGCCCTGTTGGCGGCCTTGCTCAGCGCTGTAGCAGTTGCCTTGGCGGCGCGCGGCTTTGCTGCGGCGCATTTGGATGATTGCGCCATGCTGCGTGTTTTGGGGCAAAGTCAGCGCACCATCGGTCTGAGTTACGCTTTTGAATTTGCACTGATTGGTCTGTTCGCCAGCGGTTTAGGAGTACTGATTGGCTATGGTGTGCACTATGTTTTTGTGCTGCTGTTGGCTGGTTTGGTCGAATCCAGTCTGCCTGCAGCCTCCTTGTGGCCGGTCGCCTTTGGGCTGGGGATGGGCATGACCTTGCTGTTTGCTTTTGGTTTACCACCAGTTTTGCAATTGGCGCAAGTACCGCCTTTACGCGTAATTCGACGTGATGTGGGCGGTTTGAAGCCGGCCTCGATCGCTGTCTTAACGCTCGGCATTGTCGGTTTTGCCACCTTGCTGCTAGCTGCTAGCAGCGATTTGCAACTCGGTTTGATTGCAGTGGGCGGATTTGCCGGTGCGGTACTCTTGTTTGCTGCGATCAGTTGGGTGGCCATCAAATTGTTGCGACGCAGCGTGAACGACGCAACGGCGCCACGCTGGTTGGTTTTAGCGACTCGGCAGTTGTCAGCGCGACCCACTTTTGCTGTCGTCCAAATCAGCGCACTGGCTTTGGGCCTATTGGCACTGATTTTGTTGGTACTTCTGCGTACCGATTTGATCAACAGCTGGCGACAATCGACACCAGCGGATGCACCGAATCGTTTTGTCATCAACGTCATGCCTGAGCAAGGCGAGGCTTTCCAACAATCATTACGTCAGGCAGGCATCCAAAAATATGACTGGTACCCCATGATTCGTGGACGTTTGGTCGCGGTGAACAACCAAACTGTCCAACCCGAGAATTACACCGATGATCGCGCTAAACGCTTGGTAGACCGAGAATTTAACTTGTCCAACAGCGCGACATTACCCACCCATAACACAGTGGTTGCAGGCGCTTGGACGCCTGAAGATGCCCAAGGACTGAGCGTAGAAGAAGGGATAGCTAAAACCTTGAACCTCAAGCTGGGTGACAACTTGCGTTTTGATGTAGGCGGCATAGCTATTGAACGGCGTGTCAGCTCTTTGCGCAAAGTCGATTGGGGCTCGATGCGTGCCAACTTCTTTGTCATGTTTCCGGTTGACCATCTGGCCCAAGTTCCTGCAACTTATATGAGTGCTTTTCGTGCGCCAGAAACCGGTACAGCATTTGACAATGCCTTGGTGAAAAGCTATCCAAACATCACCACAGTAGACATGAGCGCAGCGGTTTCACAGGTGCAAAAGGTTCTGGATCAAGTTATTCGCGCGGTTGAGTTTTTATTCACCTTCACACTTGCTGCTGGGCTGATTGTTTTGTTTGCGGCCGTGACAGCGACCCGAGAAGAACGTGCTAAAGAATTTGCCATCATGCGTGCTGTAGGTGCCCGCGCCAGCTTATTGAGACAAGTTCAAGGGACAGAATTGTTGGGAGTTGGACTGCTGGCAGGTTTTTTGGCCAGCCTCATCTCCGTTACGATTGGCTGGGTGATGGCGCGCTTTGTCTTCGATTTTGCATGGAATATTTCTGTATGGGTTCCGATTTTTGGTGCCGTTTCCGGTGCCTTGCTCGCATTGGCAGCAGGCTCTCTGGGTTTGCGCTCTGTACTACAGCGCCCTGTGAATGAAACACTGCGTCAACAATCTTAAATTTTGAACACGTCACCGTCTGCTTTAATGCACAAGCACATGTTCGTCGGAAATATACATTCAAATCAATGATGTAATGAATCAATAAATTGATCACTCAAAGCAAAAAACCCTAAGAAGGTAACTTCTTAGGGTTTTTATATTGGTTGCGCGAGTAGGATTTGAACCTACGACCTTTGGGTTATGAGCCCAACGAGCTACCAGGCTGCTCCATCGCGCGTTAAGACCTCTATTATAGCAGCTTATTATGCTTTTGTTGATATTTCTTCAGCTGGTACTGAAGTATCTGGACGATCAACCAATTCGACCAACGCCATAGGTGCATTGTCACCGACACGGAAACCCATTTTCAGAATACGTGTATAACCACCAGGACGTGCAGCAAAACGTGGGCCCAAGTCAGCAAACAATTTGACAACTGAATCACGGTCGCGCAAACGGTTGAAAGCCATACGCTTGTTAGCCAAGCTTGGATCTTTGGCCAAAGTAATCATTGGCTCAACAACTCGGCGCAATTCTTTAGCTTTTGGCAAAGTCGTTTTGATGACTTCGTGCTCGATCAGCGAGTTCATCATGTTGCGTAACATCGCTAAGCGGTGCTCGCTGGTTCTGTTTAGTTTACGTAATCCGTGTCCGTGGCGCATGATATTTTCCTATTATTAGTAGATAGCCGTATCAGGTACTATCCGATTGAGATTTGCAGTGCTGAACTTAAAAATAAAATTCAGCATTGCAAACTTATTGTTTGTCTAAACCAGCTGGCGGCCAGCTTTCCAGTTTCATACCCAAAGTCAAACCTCTGGATGCCAAAACTTCTTTAATCTCATTCAAAGATTTTCTACCCAAATTCGGCGTCTTCAACAATTCATTTTCAGAACGTTGAATTAAATCACCGATGTAGTAAATATTTTCTGCTTTCAAACAATTGGCGGAGCGAACAGTAAGTTCTAACTCGTCAACTGGACGGAGCAACAATGGGTCGAATTGTTGAGCATTGCGTGAAGAGTTTGGTGCATCAAAAGCCGCCAACTCGCTGCCTTCTAATTGCGCAAACACAGCCAATTGCTCAACCAATATTTTGGCAGAAGAACGCACGGCATCTTCTGCATTGATCGCACCATTGGTTTCAATTTCCATCACCAACTTGTCAAGATCAGTGCGTTGTTCAACGCGAGCGCTTTCAACGGTATAGCTGACGCGCGAGACTGGCGAGAACGAAGCGTCAAGAACGATACGACCGATCGACTTGTTTGGCTCATCGCCGAAACGACGCATTGTGCCAGGAACGTAGCCACGGCCTTTTTCAACCTTGATTTGCATGTCCAGCTTGCCACCTTGTGACAAATGCGCAATCACGTGCTCTGGGTTAATAATTTCAACATCATGAGGCGTTTGGATATCGGCAGCAGTCACAGGACCTTCGCCATCTTTGCGCAAACTTAAAGTCACGTCGTCACGATTGTGCAATTTGAAGACAACACCTTTGAGGTTCAACAAAATATTGACAACATCTTCTTGAACACCATCAATCGATGAATACTCGTGCAACACACCAGCAATCGTGACTTCTGTTCCAGCGTAACCCACCATGGATGACAAGAGAACACGGCGTAACGCATTGCCAAGAGTGTGGCCGTAGCCACGCTCAAAGGGCTCCAAAGTAACTTTAGCGCGATTTGCGCTAAGTTGCTCTACGTGAATTGCTTTAGGTTTTAATAGATTTGTTTGCATACTGACTTCCTCTCAATACCCCCGACTCGTTACGTCGGTAAGGCTGGTGAAGCGCTCAGTTCTGCAATGCTCGGCAAAACTGAGAACCAATTCAAACGAAATTAACGTGAATACA
>CBDUEA010000062.1:0-7994 GCA_965365965.1 uncultured Polaromonas sp.
CCTGTCAAATCGTTGTGGACGAAGGGCTGGCTCGCCCAACGTTGATTGGTCGTCCTGCAGTTATCGCACAGCGTATTGAGAAGTTTGGTTTGCGACTCAAAGAAGAGTTGGATTACGATGTCGTGAACGTTGAGATGGACCATCGCTACCGAGATTTTTGGCAAACATATCATCGTTTGACCGAGCGACAGGGTGTCACCGCGCAAATGGCTAAAATTGAGATGCGTCGTCGCTTGACCTTGATCGGCGCCATGTTGCTACGCAAAGGGGATGTCGATGGGATGATTTGCGGCACTTGGGGAAACCACGCTTTGCATTTGCAATATGTGGATCAGGTGATCGGAAAACGGGTCGGCACAAGCCTGATTACACAGCAAAACGCACAAGTTTATGCTTGCATGAATGGTTTGATGTTACCGAATCGGCAATTGTTTTTGGTAGATACGCATGTCAACTACGATCCAACACCACAAGAGTTGTGTGAAATCACCATGATGGCAGCAGAGGAAATGATGCGTTTTGGTTTGAAGCCGAATGTTGCTTTGCTGAGCCATTCCAACTTTGGAAGCAGTAATTTACCAACGGCACTCAAAATGCGTAAGACGCTAGAACTGCTAAAAGTACAGGCGCCTTGGTTGAAGGTGGATGGCGAGATGCACGGGGATGTGGCCTTAGACGAGCACATGCGCACTGCTGTGATGCCGCACAGTAAGCTGGTTGGTGAAGCCAATTTATTGGTATTCCCTAACCTTGATTCCGCTAATATCGCATATAACTTGCTGAAAACAGCAGCAGGTGGGAATATAGCGATCGGACCAGTGTTGCTGGGTGCAAACAAGCCGGTACATATTTTGACGCCGAGCACGACAGTCCGTCGAATAGTCAATATGACGGCTTTGACAGTGGCAGATGCCAACGTTAATCGCTAATTTCTTAAAGATTAATGCGATAAATATCACGGATATGTAACATTTAAATTGCAGATATTGGCTAATCTATAGCCTTACTCTGCAATCGTGACTTGCATTTTCATCCGACTTGTACGACACTATCGCACTTGGGTGCTTTGGGGTTAACCCGAAGTAAAGACTAGGTGTTTTAGCGAGTGAATGGTGAATGATGCTGAGCGAGTGGCCAAAAAGGCAAGTATTTTGTGATTTTAAGGCGCTCATAAGCATCAAACGGTTGTTAAAGGCGCATTTTTTTGTGTTAGCGCTGTGTTTGTGTACGGATTTGGTTTATGCCAAAAGTTTTGGACAAAACCAGCCTCTTGGCACAATTTCTGTCGCTGAGTTACCGCAGCAAGGGCAGCGCGTTTATGCTTTGATTGCCAATGGCGGGCCATTTGCTCATGATAAAGATGGCATTGTTTTTGGCAACCGTGAGCGTCAGCTTCCAATTTACAAGCGTGGTTACTACCGTGAGTACACAGTAAGAACCAATGGGCTGCGGAATCGCGGCGCCAGACGCATTGTTTGTGGTGGTTTGCAAGTACAGCTGCCAGACGTTTGCTATTACACCGAAGATCATTATGCGAGTTTTCGCAAAATTGTTCGTTAATAGATCTGCGAATGCTTTGTTCACTGCGAGCATGAGCATGCCGATCTAGTCCTGAATCCGTTTGCCTCAATCCGAGTGAATTGGGGGTTGTTTGTTTTTAGAGAATTTTGAAAAAGGAGCGAGGATGGATATGCCACTTCGTACCGTTAGAACCAATATCGTGCAATCTATTCGTGCTTTCAGCGTGAATGATTTACAGTTGGCTGCACAACAGCTTAACCACCATTTCTTGTATGCAAACTTGGCCAATGCACAGTCCAAGCAAGATGTTTTGGATTTGATTGCAGCCCAGTTTACCTTGCCATCTCATTTTGGTAAGAATTTTGATGCGCTATACGATTGCATCACGGATCCATTGCATAAATCTGGACCGCAACCTGGATTTATTGTTGTGCTGGAGCACATCCCTGCGAATGCAAAATTCGATAAAGAAGCACGTGAACAGTTACTGGATATTTTCAGGGATGCCGCGGACTATTGGGGGGATCGCAAGATACCCTTCCGATGCTTCTATTCTTTTCCGTAGCCCGTTCTGCACACAATAGCCAAGCAGAACGGGCGAACGAGGCAGAGGGTCAGGTGGTTGCATCTGATATTGAGGTGTTGACTGAAGAGGGTGAAAAAATGCCAACAGATAAGTTGGTCGATGTATCTCCTTTGGCATTGCGCATGAGCAGTCCATTCAACGCAGGTTATTGGTTAGCAGCAGCCTAACTGGACAGCGATATATATTCTGTAAAAAAACCCATCATCGATGGGTTTTTTTTGTTGTTTTTGCAAGTGTACGCACGCATTAAATTGCTTGAGCCAAGGCCACAAATTCTTCAACAGGTACCTCTTGTGCGCGACGTTGCACATCAAATTGTCCATTAAATGATTTTTCTTCAAGCCACTTGCCTAAGGTGTGACGCATGAGCTTGCGACGTTGACTAAATGCGACTTGAACCAGTTCACTTAATTTTTTGACGTCAACCACTGGTGGCAATGCGTGCGGCAACATCCGCACTATCGCGCTGTCTACACGCGGCGGTGGGTCAAAAGCGGTGGGCGGTACCAATAAAATATTTTCCATGTGATAGCGCCATTGCAACATCACGCTCAGACGGCTGTAGTCGCTGCTGTCAGGCTTGGCAACCATACGATCAACCACTTCTTTTTGTAGCATGAAGTGCTGGTCTTCAATGCAAGCAACATGCTCAAGCAAATGAAAAAGAATGGGGGTGGATATGTTGTACGGTAAATTTCCAACAACCCGTAACTTTTGCTTGCTGGAGGATAAATAATTGGGTATTGAGTGAGACGAATTTAATGCAATAAATAATTCAGAAAAATTCACATTCAATACATCAGATTCAATAACTTCAAGCTGCTTATGCTGGCGTAAACGTACGGCCAAATCACGGTCGAGTTCAATGACGGTGAGTTGACCTAAGCGCTCGACCAAAGGTTGTGTTAGGGCGGCTAGACCGGGGCCGATCTCAACCACTCGTTGCCCGACTTTAGGGTTGATGGCATCAACGATGTCGGTGATTATGGATTTGTCGGTAAGGAAATGTTGTCCAAACCTTTTTCGGGCGATGTGCTTAGTCAAGGCTTGCGTCTACTGTGGAGGGTCGCGGTACTCTACATAGGCGTTACTGCGCAAATCACGAGCCCAGAGTGCGTAGGCTTCATCCAACTTTTTCTCGCGTAAGGCATTGCGTGCTAATTCACGCTGCTCAGTCAGACTAAGTTGGTTTTGGCGTCGTTCTTCAACTTGAATTAAATGAACGCCAAATCGAGTCACGATAGGTTCTGAAATCTGACCGATAGCCAGCTGATTCATGGCTTTTTCAAATTCTGGAACAAACTGACCTGGCCCAGCCCAGCCTAGCTGTCCACCTTCCGTGGCGGAACTGTCTTGCGAATTTTCTTTCGCCAAAGTGGCAAAGTCGGCAGATTTGGATGCCAGTCGAGCTTTAATTCCTAGCAATTTAGCTTTGGCAGCAGCTTCGCTTAGTTGCGGTGTTACACGTAATAAAATATGCCGCGCTTTAGTTTGGGTCACATTAAAACTGCGCTCATTATTTTGTTGTTTAGCCAGTACTTTGAGGATGTGAAAGCCTGCACCAGATTTAATGACCCCTGAGATACCGTCAACATTCAAGGTCTTCGTTGCATCTGTGAACAGCGTTGGATAGCGATCAGCGGGGCGAAGACCCATTTGACCACCAGTACTAGCGTCTTTGGCATCCGAATTCTCACGAACTAACTTAAAGAAATCCTCGCCAGCGCGTGCGCGCACCAAGAGCCTGTCAGCACGGTCGCGCAAAGCTTGGGTTTGCGCCGCAGTAGCGCCTTCTGGAACAGCGATCAAAATTTGAGTCAAGTCAATATTGATAGGCGCAGCATCGGTGGTGCCGAATTGCTCTTGTAAAAAAGCATCAATTTCAGCATCTGAAACATTGACTCGACTCATGAGTTCCCGCTCGCGCAACTTCTGAAGCAACAATTGATTTTGCAGATCTGCGCGAATTTGAGCATAGCCAATACCATCAGCACTGATGCGGCTACGTAGCTCGGCCACGGAGACTTTGTTGAGATTCGCGAAGTTTTGTACAGCAGCGTCGACCGCACGGTCATCTACTTTTAAGCCCAATTCGCGCGCAAGTTGAAGTTGAATTTTCTCAACAATCACATCCTCCAAGACTTCTTTCATCAAGGTAGCACGAGGAGGCATCACAACACGTTGATCGGTCAAACGTCGCTCATAGCGAATCAAACGCGATTTGACCTCAGTATTCGTCACGGGCTCATAGTTGACGACGGCAACAATGTAATCTGCTTGGACATTGGTGGGCGTTGACGCCAGAGCTTGCGTTGCTGCCAAACGTACACCCTGGGCCGAGGCGATACTTGGTAGACCTGCGCATGCCAAGCAGAACAAAAAAGGCGTAACTACTTTGATGGTCATAAATGGAGCAGATGGTTTAGACAAGGTGTGCATGATCAGTCGTAATTGCTAAATCGGCTAGGAGGAGTCACTTGCTCACGCAAATATTGATAGCGAGGAATATTATTCTTCAAGGTGCTCAAGGTGCCAGCGCCTCCCAATCGGGCGAAGCCTACAAGCTCCAGTTGGAACAATGCACGTTTGTTGCTGGTTGCATCACCACGCGCTAAATTCTCTAAAACAATGCGGCCTAACCAGCAACCCGCGTCGTACTCAAAGCCTACAACGGAATCGACCAATTTGCGGTCAGTCACGCTAAAGTTCAAACGACCGACGCTGTACCAGCGCCCCTCGCCTTGACCGCGACCAGCGCCCAAGTCTTGGCCTTTGTCGCCCCACAAGTCATTGAGAGGCCATTGCCAACCCAAATCAACTTGCTCGCTGCTGCCCTTTTGGAGGCGGTAAGCCACATTAACGACACGGTAATCGCTTGGCGAATAACGGGCACCAATGGTGGAGCGAATCACGCTCGATGTTTTAAAGTTGTATTGTTGGGTCGTGTCAACTGACCATTTAGGTGTCACATTCACAGCGGCACCTACCAAGAGGTCGCTGAATCGATCGGTGACGGCCGCATCACTCGGCAGCAAGGTCACATCTTGGTTTTTAAACCGCAGACGTTGAGCGACGGCAAACCGTGCCAGTTCTGCGCCTGAAGAAGGGTCTAGAAACCGCGAGGTGGCTCCTAAAGTGAGCAAATTATTGTCAGCAATACGATCGCTACCGCTGAAGGGGCTTTCGGAGTAGATGCTGGCGAAATTAAAGTCGTTGGCGCTGGTGTCATACAAGGGGATCAGGTTTTGATTCCGGTAAGGCGTGTAGGTGTAAAAAGCGCGTGGTTCAAGGGTTTGTGTGACAGCGCGTCCAAAAATATTGGTGTCACGCTCAAACAACAAGCCGCCGTCAAGACTGAATGTCGGAAGTGTTCTGGTCGCACTGGTTGCGCCATTGGAGAGTGCTGAATCAAATTGGTATTTGGTCGCGTTAAGTTGTAGCTTTGGAGTGAAGAACCAGCCTGGAGCAATCCAAGGTCGGCTGATCTGCGCCGACAAAATGGCGCGGTTCGCATTGGGCTGCAAAGTCAAACTGGCGTCAGACACAAAGCGTGTGACGTCGCCTGAAATCGAGAAGTCAAAGCCAGCAACATTGTTCTTGCTATAAGTTGCTGTCAGTTGAGGCAAACGATCATAGGGCGGCACGATCGGTGCAGTCACGTCCTTCAAGGTTTGCCATTTAGACACACGTAAGCCTATGGAGAGGTTCTCGTTGTCCAAGGTCAGCGCAGCATCTGTGGCCAGCAAACGCTGCGTCAGTGATGGGGTGGCACGTGGAAAGTCACGCCAGTAGTTGTCATCGCTCACACGATTGACATTCATGTTTAAACCAACGCTACCCAAGCCCGTGTCATAGCGCATCAAATGTTGACCAGCGACACCCCAGCGCGTGCTGTCACGCAACGGGTCAGAAGGCATCACGTCAGCGCGCAGTGTGCCGTTGTAATTGTTTTCTAGGTAACGAAACTCAGCGCCCACGTTGAGACCGCGTTTACTGCTGTAGGAAGGGAAAATTGTGGCATCGCGATTGGGCGCAATATTGACATAGTAGGGTGCCGAAATTTCAGCGCCGTTGATGTTGTCGGTCGCGTAGGTGGGCGGTAACCAACCAGATTTGCGTTTGCTGCTCAGAGGAAAGCTGATCGATGGCAGAGGAATCGATAAACCTTTGAAGGTCAAAGACGCATCGGTGGCTTGACCGATATCCTCGTCTGTGTCGATGCTCATGCTGGCTGCTTTCAAGATCCAATCAGGCATCCAACTTGGGCCCGGGTTACGTCTGCAGGTGCTGTAACTGGCATTTTGAATGATGGCGTGTTTCTCATCGATGAAGTCGATACGCTCGCCCTCACCCTTTCCGTCATTCTTCAGGAAGGTGTATCTAGGCTGGTTGAAAAAACCGCTGAAGGAGTCCACTTTGATGTCGAGCAAGGTGCCTTCATAGATGTCGCCAAAACGGTTCAAACGGACGTTACCGGTTGCCTTTGCTTTGTCTGTGGTGGCATCGTACTCTAGCTTATCTGCACGAATAACGGTACCGGCACGCCGTAACTCGGCATTACCTTCAACGTTTGTGTCAATATCTGGTCGACCTGTGATGCGGTCTCCATACACAAAGGTTGTGGGG
The DNA here is from genome assembly GCA_965365965.1 of uncultured Polaromonas sp. Taxonomy (GTDB): domain Bacteria; phylum Pseudomonadota; class Gammaproteobacteria; order Burkholderiales; family Burkholderiaceae_C; genus Aalborgiella. Next base: position 6,734 of record CBDUEA010000062.1, read on the forward strand.
GCTTGCAGAACAGAGGTGGGGATGGCTTCTTGCAGAGAAGACGACGCTTTGAGTGGCGTCATCACTGAATTGTTGGTAGGGGTTGCAGAAATCGTTTGCGCTTGACTTGCACCGCTGTAGGCCATTGCAATCACGGCCATTGACAATGGAGTCAAGCTAAAAGTCAACAAAGTGGTCGTCATAGAACGTACTGGGCGTTGCAGAGTTGAACGCACTTTAGATGACGCAGAGAGCGAATGACGCATATTTAAAAGGCCCATGAGTTTGGCGCTGGTGCGAGCTGCAGATAAATCAGTAAGGGTAAGCAAAATGATGGACTGGGATGTTTGTAGAATAGATTATCCATGAATCTACGCGGTTTCCCGATTTCGCTCTATTTCAAGGAGCCTCAACGTTTTTAAGCCCGCAAAAAGTTAATCAACCCATATTTCAGCATGTCCAGATCGTCACCTCAACCCACCGCTGTTTCTATTCATTGGGACGATGCCCAACGCGCTCAAAACTTTGCCGTTTGGTTACAAAATGAAGCATCAAAGCATGCTTTGCTAGTCGCCAGCTTGTGCCCAGCCTCGGCGGATGCGAGTTTCCGACGCTATTTTCGCGTTGATGGACAAAATGGCGTGAGCTTCATCATCATGGATGCACCGCCAGCGCAAGAAAACTGCCAACCCTTTGTCGATATTGCTGACTTGATGGCGCAAGCCGGTCTCAAAGTGCCCAGCATTTTGGCGTGGGATAAGGCGCAAGGGTTCATGTTGCTGACTGATCTGGGCGCTCAAACCATGATGGATGTGATTCAGCCGGATAACGCAGAAGCCAATTTCGGTCTCTATATGAAAGCAGTCGATACCTTGATTGACTGGCAGCTGGCTTCTAAACCTGACGTTTTACCTGTTTATGACGAAGCTTTGCTGCGCCGCGAGTTGTCTTTGTTTCCCGACTGGTACTTGGCCAAGCACCGTGGCATCCAATTAGACGCCACCCAGCAAGCGGTGCTGGACAACGCGTTTAATTTGATTGTGTCGCGCAATTTAGCCGTCCCCAGCGTCTACGTGCATCGCGACTTCATGCCTAGAAATTTGATGGTCAGTGCAGATTCCTCAGACAAACGCCTAGGCGTTTTGGACTTCCAAGATGCTGTTTACGGCCCCATCACTTATGACATTGCCAGCTTGATGCGCGATGCGTTTTTGAGTTGGGAGGAGCCTTTCGTCCTCGACATCACTGTTCGATACTGGCAAAAAGCCATCAAAGTCGGCTT
>CBDUEA010000063.1:0-7972 GCA_965365965.1 uncultured Polaromonas sp.
AGGTCGCCAATCAGGTAATGTGCCATGTTTGAGCCATGCGGTTATTATTGGTTTTTGAAATAAGTTGAAAATATTGAAAGGCCTATGGACTTTATCCTGATTTTGGTTTTGATTTTGCTAAACGCCGTGTTTGCAATGTCTGAGATGGCGCTCACTGCTAGCCGTAAAGCACGTTTGACGGCGATGATTGAAACGGGCGACAAGGGTGCACAAGCAGCTTTGGCGTTGATGGAGCAGCCCACACTCTTTTTGTCGACCGTGCAAGCCGGCATCACGCTCATCGGCATGTTGAATGCGATTGTGGGTGAAGCTGCGTTTTCAGAAGGTGTATCGCTGTATATCCAAGGTTTTGGCATTTCGCCCAAGGTGGCGGGTATTGTGGCCACCACTACAGTGGTGGTCGGCATCACTTATGTCACGCTGATTTTCGGAGAGTTGGTGCCTAAGCGTATTGGTCAACTCCACCCAGAAGCTGTTGCCCGCTTGACGGCGAGACCCATGCGCTTTGTGGCTACGATGGCGGCACCTTTTGTGAAACTGTTGTCAGCGTCCACGCAAGGCGTGCTCAAATTGTTGAATATTGACACCAATGCTGTGCGTAGCGTGACAGAGGCAGAAATAACAGCCAGTTTAGAAGAGGGCGTTGACGCGGGTTTGATTGAACATCACGAGCACCAAATGGTCCGCAATGTGTTTCATTTGGATGACCGACCGCTTACCTCGCTCATGATTCCGCGCATGGATATCGTTTGGTTTGATGCGCAGTTGTCGGTCATTGACACCTTGCAATACATTGGTGGACTGGCAGCCCAAGACTCCCATTCTTGGTATCCTGTTTGCCGCAATGGTTTAGACCATGTGGTTGGGGTGATTGGTGTATCTCAATTGCTGGCTGAGAATGATAAGTCACGAACCATTGGGAGTTTGACTTTGCCCGCGTCGTTTGTGCCAGAAACCTTGACCGGCATGGAAGTGTTGGAGCAGTTTCGAAGGCAGTCCGAGCGCATCATCATGGTGGTGGATGAATATGGTGAAGTGCAGGGCTTGATGACGCCGCGTGACATGCTAGAGGCCATCACCGGCGAATTGCGACCCAATGCGATGGTCGACGCGTGGGCCACGCACCGTGAAGATGGCTCTTGGCTTTTGGATGGCTTGATGCCACTGGCAGAGTTGCGTGCGCGCTTAGAAATCAAACAATTGCCCGAAGAAGACAAAGGCCGGTACAACACTTTGGCGGGTTTGTTGATGTCTGTTTCTGGTCATTTACCCACCCTTGGTGAGCGCATTCCGGTTGAAGGCTGGGAGTTTGAAGTGCTGGCACTGGAAGGCAAGCGCATTGACAAGTTGTTGGTGAAACCTTTGTCAAAAACTGAGGATTAAGGTTTTACAAGCTCAGTTGCATTGAGTTTTTCATCGCGGTCGATGTTGCCATCAACCAGTTCAATGATGCGGTCGCAGCGGTTGGCGAGTCGTGGATCGTGCGTCACGATGACAAAAGAAGTATCTAATTCACTGTGCATACGTCGCAGCAAGGCAAACACTTCATCAGAAGACGCTGTGTCAAGGTTGCCGGTGGGTTCGTCCGCCAGAATCAAAGGCGGCGATAACACCAGAGCACGCGCAATGGCAACGCGTTGTTGCATGCCGCCGGATAGTTCACCTGGGCGTTTGTCCATGGCATTTTCTAAGCCAACAGCCGCTAAGACGGCCCGTGCATGTTCACGTTGCGCAGGCGTGATTCGACCTTCCCGCATGAGGGCTGGGAGGGTGACATTTTCCAATGCTGTAAAAGCAGGTAGCAAGTGGTGAAATTGAAAGACAAAACCCAAAATAGAGCGGCGCTGTAGGGTTAACTGCGCATCATTAAGCCCGTTCATCTCTTCGCCCCGTATCAGGTAGCTGCCTGATGTCATGCGTTCAAGCAAACCCACAATGTTGAGCAAGGTGCTTTTGCCAGATCCTGAAGGACCGATCAAAGCGACAAACTCACCCGTTTGAATATGTAAGGACAGACCGTGCAGTATTTCTGCTTCATTGGGTAGGCCTATGTTGTAGCTTTTGCGGATGTTGCTAAGCTCAATCAGCGATGTTTTGGGTTGGGCTGTACTCATGGGCTTGGTAGGGACATCACATGCGAATAGCTTGCGCGGGGTCAAGTTTTGCGGCGCTTCGAGCTGGCGCTATGGCTGCCAAAATGCCGCACAAAGTAGCAACACTTGCAATTTGAAGCGCTAAGCTTGGTGCAAGCGTGATGACAAATAGGGGGAGCCCATCGCTGCCGCGAACAAATTTTGTGAATGCCCAAATAAGTAGCGTTGCAAAAATGATGCCCAAGACGGAGCCTAAAGCACCCACAATGCTACCTTGAAGCAAGAAAACACGAAGTACCTGTCCCTGCGTTGCACCCATGGCACGCAAAATACCAATTTCACGGCGTTTTTGTACAACCGATACCACCAAGACACTGGCAATACCTAAAACGACGACCAACATCACCACGCCACGAATCAGCGAGGTGCTGACAGATTGTGCATTTAAGGCAGATACCAGTTGTGCATTCGCTTCTTGCCAACTTTCAACTTTATAGGGGTAACGCAACGCGAGTGCTGTAGCCAATGTTTGGGCTGTCCAAACATCACGCAGCGTAATGTCTAAATTCGTGGCACCGCCAGGTAAACTGGTGAGACTTTGTGCGGTGCGTAGCGGAACAATGACGGTGCGACGATTGAGTTCGCGAACCCCCAGATCCACCAAAGCAGTGACGCGTACAGAATCTGAAATTACACCTGTTGAAATGTTTAAACGATCACCGATGCGCACACCTAAGTCAGAAGCTAAATCACGACCAATGATGGCTTCACCGGGATTGAGACGCGCTTGACCAGCCACGATCTTTGACCGCAAACGAATAATCTTGTCATAACGTTCCAGATCAACACCAATCAGTGCGATAGCTTTGGATGCTTCTCCACGAGTTGCTAGCCCAGCACCCGTTACGGAGGGAGATACTGCGAGGATCTCGGGCATCGCTTCAAGAACTGGCACAAGCACTTGCCAGTTGCTAACGGAGCGCAAGCGTTGGGATTTTGCTTGCGTCTCAGTCAGTGTAACTTCATCTTTATTGCGTGCTCTAGCAGGCGTGACCTTGTCTTCAAGTGCGCTGATCGTGATGTGCGCTTGTGCGCCTAAGGTTTTTTCTAACGTATTGGTTTGCAGTCCAGTTATCAGTGCTGAGATGTAAGCAACGACGGCCACACCGGCTGCGACACCTGTGATGATCAGCAGCGTTTGCATGCGGCCTTCACGCAAAAAGCGAATGGCAACTTGACGCTCAAAACCGAACCAGCTGAACATCGCGCGTGCCTCAGCGTCCCATGGCGTTGGTCATGACCGAACCAGCGTCATCGCGCGTGTTTTTATTAGAAGTTACGAAATTCACAGGCATCACTTGGGCATGAATGCGATGACCTACTTTGGGGGTAGCGCCAAGCAGCACGATGTCTCCAACAGCTAAGCCCTCCAGCACTTCGACCGCTTCAAGCGTACGCAAACCTAAACGAACTAGACGTTCTTCGACGCGCCCATTTTTTTCAATCAGCACCGTGGCCGATGTTGCAGCGTTTGAAGCTGAAGTGCGAATTGCGGCAATAGGGACCACTAAAGCCTTATCTCGACGCGCTGTTTCAACCTCAATGGACAAGGTCATGTCTTCGCGTAAAAAAACAGGTGGCGCTTGCACTAAAGTGAATTTGACTTCAATGGCTCCGCGCTGTGCATCCACTAGCGGAGAGATCGACTGTACTTTCACCGCAAAGCGTTGATTGGGGTAGGCATCCGCCACCGCATCGCCAAATTGACCCACTTGTAATTGCTCGAGAAATCGCTCATCGACTTGAGCCACCAATTGCAAGGGACTTGTCAGCGCCAAACTCAGTAAAGCACGTCCCGGTTGAACAATCTGGCCCGGTTCAACCAGACGCGAAAGTACTTTTGCATCTGCTGGTGCCGTAACCACTGCTTGCGCTAAGCGTGCTTTTGCAGCTTCCGCAGCAGACTTTGCCAGTGTGAATTGCGCTTGTGCTTGAATCACATCGGTGCCTTGTTCCGTGTTGGCTGTTTGCTGTGCTTGAGCGCTGTTAAGTTGTGCTTGGGCTACAGAAAGTGCGCGTTGCACTTCGTCAAGTTTTGCTTCACTGAGAAAGCCTTGTTTGACCAAGGCTTGTGTCCGGATAAGTTCAGATTGAGCTGCGATGAGGACAGAATTAGCTTGCATGACTGCAGCATTGGCCACGCTGCGTCCCGTACTTCTGAGGCCAGCCAGTTTTGCGGAAGCCTGTTGCACATTGGCTTGAGCTTGAGCCATCGCAGCATTCAACTCATCGCTTTCAAGACGAACCAAAGCAGAACCTTTTTTGACTTGTGCGCCCTCTACCACCGCAACTTGTGTCACACGCCCAGTCACGGTGCTACCTATGTCGACACGAGAAGTGGTTGCCACTCTGGCAGAAAATTGCAAGGTACGCACCAAAGGTGACATGCGTATGCTGAAACCCGATGCAGTAGTGGCACGTGTCATCCACCATCCGCCAGATGCCGTGGCAAGTACAACAACTGCAGCGATCACATAAGTAGTGCGACGAATCATGCGTATCATTATTGCATCGAAATTTTTTAGATAGGCTTAAGGGCTAGTCAATCAATCATGCACAGCAATCTCTATATTTGTATTGTTGCGTATCAATCTTCGCTCATGTGCCGTTTCTTTCAGATGGGGAGAGTTAAAATCCATGAATTAAAAGCTATAACGCAAGGAGCATCCGAGATGGGCGCACAATGGAAAGCAAAAGGCAAAGAGCTGGCAGCCAGCGCCAGAGGTAAATTGTTTGGCAAATTGGTCAAGGAGATTGTGGTTGCAGCTCGCAACGGCCCAGACCCTGCTGCCAATTCTCGACTTCGCTTGGTTGTTGAACAGGCCCGGAAAGTCTCCATGCCCAAGGAAACACTGGAGCGAGCGATCAAAAAAGGTGCTGGTTTGACCGATGAGCCAGTGCATTTTGAACGTGTGATTTACGAAGGCTTTGCCCCCCATCAAGTCGCGGTGATGGTTGAATGCCTGACGGACAACGTCAAACGCACAGCGCCAGAAATGCGCGTGTTGTTCCGTAAGGGTCAATTGGGCACCTCAGGCTCAGTGGCTTGGGATTTTGACCATGTGGGTTTGATTGAAGCGAGTCCAACTGCAGCTGGCAACGATCCAGAAGAAGCTGCTATTGAAGCGGGTGCACAAGATTGCGAAGCAGGAGAAGAGGCTGGAACAACACTTTTCATCACCGAGCATGCAGACTTAGACTTGGTGGGGCGCGCCCTGCCTGCGCATGGCTTCAATGTCTTGTCGATGAAGTTGGGCTATCGAGCCAAAAATCCTGTGGATCCGAGCAGCTTGAGTGCAGCAGATTTAGAAGAAGTTGAAACCTTTTTAGCCGCATTGGATGCTCATGATGATGTGCAAGAGATATACGTGGGTTTAGCGGGTTAAACAATTGAAAAAGCGTATATGGTGCCGATGACCGGAATCGAACTGGTGACCTACTCGTTACGAGTGAGTTGCTCTACCAACTGAGCTACATCGGCAAGCGTGCTTGAATAACGCGGAGAAATTATATCAACGATTGCGCAAAGCCGCTGCCGCGATGTCCAATGAACGGAGCCGCAGCGCAGGGTCAAAAATATCGCACACCAACATAAATTCGTCGGCTTCTGTGGCCTCTGCCATGGTTTTGAAGCCTGCATGCACGGTTTCTGGTCCGCCCACTACAGCGCAAGCTAAGAATTCGGCAATCGCAGCGCGTTCTTGGTGACTTCGTTGCGCCATGAAATTCATTACAGGCGGTAGAAGTCGGCGTCTGTCACCTGTCAAAATTCCCAAAACGCGTTGGTAGGTGCTGCTCGCGATGTAGTCAGCCTCATCATCTGTGGGCGCAGCTATCAAAGGTAGTCCGACGATGACATAAGGTTTTTCAAGTTGCGCAGATGGACGAAAGTGACTGTGGTACACATCCAAGGCTTGTAGCAGCATGCGCGGAGCAAAGTGAGAAGCAAAGGCATACGGTAAACCGCGCTCAGCCGCTAACTGTGCTGAAAACAGGCTCGAACCCAACAACCAAATGGGTACGTTTGTTCCCGCGCCTGGCATGGCGATGATGCGTTGCCCCGCCTGCGGTTCAGACAACAAATGTTGCAACTCGGCGACGTCACGTGGAAAGTCAGATTCAGATTCAACGCGGTCTCGGCGTAAAGCGCGCATGGTGGCCTGATCGGTTCCTGGCGCGCGGCCAAGTCCTAGGTCAATACGGTTTGGATAGAGTTCTGCCAGTGTTCCAAAAGCTTCTGCCACGACCAAGGGTGCATGGTTGGGCAGCATGATGCCACCAGAGCCTATACGGATCGACTTTGTACCCCCCGCTAGATGTCCAACAATCACGGCTGTCGCGGAACTGGCGATGCCTGCCATATTGTGGTGTTCCGCTACCCAATAGCGGGTAAAACCGATTGATTCAGCATGTTGGGCGGTGCGCAGGCAAATAGCCAGAGCGTCAGCCACAGAGCCTCCCTCTCGCACTGCGACAAGGTCAAGCATAGATAAAGCGATGTTGTGCAATTGTTTCATGGGCTTGATTGTCGTGCATTCAAGAAAATCAAGTGCAACAGTTGATATATGTCATAGACATATAGTTCGCACCCCCCGATAGTAGGATTATTAAATATCTAGGAGTTATGACGATGAAGCTGTTAAGTGACCTTTTCTCTACAGACTATGGCTTGATGAGCATTGCAGGCATTATTTTTATGTTGGGGATGGGCGTATTTTTCATCCGTCTTTTCAAGCGGAAGATTGCTGAAGATGCACGTGCGGCTGGTTTGGAGTAAGGAAATTCCGCAGATTCTGTTGTTTTTTACTTACGTATCAATAGAACGCAGGAGTCAACCACTTCATTTTTAAAAGTTGACATCAAGTAAATTTGAGAAAGTATTGTACTGGTGGGGGTATATGTGTATACTCTACTCAGTATATTAAGGTGCTCTATGAAATTACGGTCACATCTCTTCTCTCTTGGCTTGATGCGTCAGCTGCTCCCCTTGCTGGGCGTGGTGGTTTTGTCGCAAGCAGTGGCGCAAGGAAATATCCAAGTTCCTGTCAAGGCTGCACAAGTTAAATCTGTCGGAACTGGCTTTGAACTGGATGGTGTCATTCAGCCTGTCAAGCAAAGTGTCATTTCTGCGCAAGCTGGGGGAAGAGTAGCATCGTTACTTGTCAAAGCTGGAGACAAAGTAAAAGCGGGACAAATACTTGCTTCAATCGATGACCGAGAAGCGCAAACGGGCGTTCAACGCAGTCAAGCACAAGTTGCACAAGCACAGGCTGAGTTACGCAATGCACAAGCCAATTTTGACAGAACAAAAGATTTGCAGTCAAAGGGCTTTGTTAGCAAAGCGGCACTAGACACGGCAGACTCTCAACTCAAGGGTGCGTTAGCAGGGCGGGATCAAGCCAGCGCGGGCGCCAAACAATCAGCGTTGATGCAAGGATTTACCAAAGTTACAGCGCCTTATGATGGTTGGGTGCTTCAAACGCAAGCGCAAGCGGGTGATTTGGCGGTACCAGGCAACCCACTTTTAACAATGTATGCGCCCTTGCCCATTCGTGTGGTGGTGCAAGTGCCTGTTTCACGTGCTGATGTAGCGCGAGCCGCTGGTTCGGTCGACGTATCAATACGCGATACCACGGGCGTGCCCCAATGGGTGCGTCCAGTGTCGATCAGTAAAGTGCCTACTGCAGATGCCGTCTCTCAAACGATTGAGTGGCGCCTTGAATTGTCAGCAGAAGCCGCTAAAACGCTATTGCCAGGCCAGCAAGTGAAAGTTCGTTTTACCGGCAGTCAGGCTGAGCGTATGGTCGTGCCAAGTTCTG
>CBDUEA010000064.1:0-7971 GCA_965365965.1 uncultured Polaromonas sp.
TTGGCAAAGAAATTGGCCAAGGTTCAAAACGACTCACCGCTAAATATGGCCATCCCGATCTGAGCATGAGCTCCAAAGGACTCGAATTTCCTGCTTATGATGGCCGTGCCATTCAAGGTATCGGTTTGGCGTATGCGACCTCAAACCGAGGAGGCTGCCATTTACGCGGCTACACTATCGCCTCTGAAATCTTGGGTATTCCAGTAAAAACCGATCCTTTAGAGCATGAAGGTAAACCGGAGCTGGTCAAAGCTTTCCAAGATGCAACCGCTGCGTTTGACTCTTCTGGTTTGTGCATTTTCACAACCTTTGCATGGGGTTTGGCAGATTTGGCACCGCAAATGGCTGCAGCCTGTGGTGACGAATTCACCACCGAAGCGCTAGAAAAAATTGGTGAGCGCATCTGGAATATGGAGCGCGAATTCAACAACCGTGCTGGTTTTACAGCCAAAGACGACAGCCTGCCAAAACGTTTACTCACCGAGGCGTGCAAAACTGGCCCAGCCAAAGGCAAAGTCAATATGCTTGCAGAGATGATGCCCAAGTATTACGCAGCACGTGGCTGGGACACTGAAGGTCGTCCTACCCCAGCGACGCGTGAGCGCTTGGGTCTTTGATCAGACTCATTGAGTGCTGCATTGATAGCGAGTAAATAACAAGTAACTAGTATGTAGCGGCTCTCAAGGGAGCCGCTTTTTCATTCATGAGCGCATTAAAAAATTGGGAGAATATGGTATGCACCACATTATCATTGGTGGCGGCCCTGCCGGCGTTATTGCCGCCGAAACCATTCGCAAACTTGCACCAAAAGACAACATCACCCTGATAGGTGATGAAAAAGAGCCGCCCTACTCCCGTATGGCGATTCCGTATTTGCTGATGGGTAATGTGAACGAGCACGGCACCTACTTGCGTAAAAGTGCATCGCATTACACAGATTTGAATATAAAAGTCCTTCAAGCCGTCGTCAAAAAAGTCGATGTTGCTATTAAAAATATAGTGCTAAGTGATGGAGAATCTATAGCTTTTGACACCTTGCTGATTGCCACCGGCTCCAACCCTGTGCATCCGCCGATTCCTGGTATTGACTCTGCAGGTGTGCACACCTGCTGGACAATGGACGATGCGCGTGACATCATGTCGCTTGCAACTAAAGGCGCCCGCGTTTTGCAACTTGGCGCAGGTTTCATAGGTTGCATCATCATGGAAGCCTTGGCATCTCGGAGCGTGAAACTAAGCGTCGTCGAGATGGGTGACCGCATGGTGCCCCGCATGATGGGACCGACAGCAGGCGGCATGATCAAAGACTGGTGCGAATCGAAAGGTGTGGAAGTGTTTACACAAACACGTGTTGAACGCATTGAAGCAGGTACGCCGCTGATTGTACATTTGTCCAACGGAAAAACCATGCTGGCAGATTTGGTCATCAGCGCTGCGGGCGTTAAACCTGCTATTGAGTTTTTAAGAGATTCGGGCATCACTTGTCTGCTGGGTGTATTGACCGATGCTCATTTACAAACCAACGTGCCCGGCATCTTTGCTGCGGGTGACTGCGCTGAAGCCTTTGACAAAGTCAGTGGCAAAACCATCGTCAGCGCCATTCAGCCCAATGCAGCGGAGCAGGCTCGTGTCGCGGCCATGAACATGGTCAGCTACAGTCGAGGTTCAGCCCCGAAAGCCGATCTCAAGGGTGTGACCCAAATCAATGTTTTAGATACTTTAGGCTTGATCTCCGCCAGTTTTGGCGACTGGCAAGGTGGCCCAGAAACTGAACATGTTGAACTCACCGACTTAGGCGCTGGGCGCCACTTGAGCCTGCAATTCAAAGACGATGTCTTAGTGGGCTGCAACAGCGTAGGTTGGACGGAGCATGTGGGTGTGATGCGCGGACTTGTGGAAGGTCAAATCAAATTAGGCGAATGGAAAGATCGTCTCAAAAAAGACCCAACCAAGTTGATGGAAGCTTACCTAGCCAGCGCCCAAGCACAGGGCGAATGGTCAGGCGCAGACGATGAACGCAGACGATAAAATCCAAGCAGCATGAAAATTACCCTCAAACTTTTTGCCACGCTCACAGACTATTTACCACCTGAGTCACGCTACACCAATATAGTTGCGCTTGATGTTGCGCCCAATACCACGATTGGCCAAATCATCGAACATCATTGCTTACCGCTCAAGTGGGTGCATTTGGTATTGGTCAACGGTGTTTACATTGCACCTGAAGATCGCGCTGGTAAAACCTTGGTTGAAGATGACGTCTTAGCCATTTGGCCGCCCATTGCAGGTGGTTAATTGTGCAATTGACACGGGTGAATAACAATAGTCGTTAATTTGAACCATGCAATCTTCTTACGCTGAACGTTTTGAACGCGAAATGGGCTGTACAGAGGCCGAATGGCTGCGTTGGCTACCCGACGCCATTGGCGATTTGCATTGGAAGCATCAAGCACAAACCGTCGGCGTGCGCATTGGCGATGGTGCACTTGGTTTGAAATGGCAAGTTGGCGAGCCTCGTGTGTTGGGCCTCGCACACCTACCGCGCTTGTATGTTCAATTTCGTTTTGCTGGCGTGGACGAGACTGCGCGCTACACCTTTATGAAACGGTTTGATTTGTACATGCATCGCGGTGGTGGCTGAGTATTTGGGTGAATATTTAGGCCGAGAATACAGGTCACTTCATGCTAAGGTAAGGCATGCCGAATCAAACTTCAAAACCTCAGAATGGCGACTCGCCTCATCATTTCCGTCACACCTTGCTGTCTATCCGTGATGTGCTAATCTACATCGGACCTTTTCTGGCACTCGCCTTTTTATTGTTCGCAATTGCCTATTGGTGGTTAGACCCTACCCCACCCAAGCGGGTGATTTTGGCAACTGGCCCTGCGCAAAGTGCATATGACGAGTTTGGCAAACGATATGCAAAAGCACTTTCAAACCGCCAAATCGAAGTTGTACTTTTACCCAGTGAAGGTTCGTCGGCCAACTTAAAACTGCTACGCGAAGGTAAGGCTGATCTTGGCTTTGTGCAAGGCGGCAGTGACACACCAGAAGTCGCCCGCAGTGACGAGCGCGTCGAATCTTTAGGCAGCTTGTTCGTTGAACCCATTTGGCTCTTTTATCGTGAAGAAGCGGCAAAAAGAGTGAACCCCAGCGCCACACTGAGTACGTTAACAGATCTCAAAGGCTTGCGTGTCAATGTGGGCACAGCTGGCAGTGGTGTGCCCAATTTGGTCGACAAACTGTTGGATATCAACCATATTGATCCTGCTACTTTGAAAAAATCTACACTCGAGCAAACGCCTGCCACTATGGCTTTTTTAAGTGGCGAGTTGGATGCCATTGTTTTCGCTTCAGCGCCTGAATCGCTGATGGTGCAAATGCTCTTGCAAACACCAGGAGTCAAACTGATGAGTTTTGCGCAAAGCGAAGCATACTCGCGCCGCTTACCATTTTTAAGTCCTGTGGTCTTGCCACGGGGCGTAGTCGACTTGGCAGCTGACGTCCCAGCGCAAGACGTGCTACTCGTTGCATCCACCACCGCATTACTTACTCGTGCAGAGACGCATCCCGCTGTAGTACAACTTTTTTCACAAACTGCACAGATCATCCATGGTGGAGCAGGCTGGTTCACCCGCGCCCGAGAATACCCCACCGCCACACCCAGTGAATTTGCACTTTCCCGCGAAGCTCACCGCACCTTTAAATCTGGCGAGCCACTCTTGCAGCGCTATCTGCCCTTTGGCATAGCCAATTTGATCGAACGCATGTGGCTGGCGCTGGGCATCATCGTCGCAATTTTGCTGGCACTCAGCCGCATTATTCCACCCATGTATAAGTTTCGCATTCGTTCACGAATTTTTAAGTGGTATGGTCAATTACGCCACATTGAAACGCAGCTTGCTCGAAAGCCTGAAACGTCACCAGCTTTGTTGACCGAACTAGATGACCTAGACCGACGAGTCGGCGCCATCAATGTACCGCTGTCGTATGCTGATGAGTTGTATGCGTTACGTAACAACATCGCTTTGGTTAGACATAAGCTGGTGTAGCGCCTGGAACTCGGGTTACATTCGTTTTGCCAGTTCAAAAAAAACCTCGTAAACACTGGGCTTTGGAGGCTTTCTTCAACTGCGGTTCATGGTGCTAACCGATTTTGAGCAGACGTAAGAACACTAACGCGCGTGACAAGTAAGATGAAAAAACTATGTATGAAGTTAATGAATACGCTTGCTAAACCCGTTTTCGTCTTTCAAAAAATGCGAAATGAACAGTTGTTTTTACGTTAAATAATCGGCGATCGATCTAACCGCTTGATCAAACGTAAGCGTCCGGCAATCCCGTCTTGAATAGAGACCTCACATCTCGCAAGATCGTGTGCACGCAAACAATCATGCACACCATGTCCAAAGAATTAGAGATGTCCCGGGTTTCCGCTCAGCTTACCCACCGAACCTACACCGCAGAATTCAAAGCCCAGTTGGTAGCCGCATGCCAACAGCCCGGTGCATCCATCGCAGCATTGGCCAGCAGCCACGGTATGAACGCCAACGTCTTGCATCGCTGGCTCAAGGAACACGCACACAGCGGGCGACATCAACTTGTCAAGCCGACCAGGTCTGAAGCCCTGGCCCCTATCTCTCCCACCCCGGCGTTTTTGCCGGTCAATCTGACGGCCACAGCACCCGAGCCAAAGGGCACAGAGATTAAGGCAGAGCTTCGCAAAGGCGGGCTGTCGATGAACATCACCTGGCCAATCAGTTGCGCAGCGGAGTTTGCGAGTTGGGCGACAGCCATCTTCAAATGATCCGCATCGACGCCGTCTGGCTGGCAACCGTGCCGATGGACATGCGAGCAGGAACCGACACCGCTTTGGCCCGAGTCGTTCAAGTCTTTGGCGCGGCCCATCCGCACACAGCCTACCTCTTCGCTAATCGACGTGCCAACCGCATGAAGGTACTGGTGCATGACGGCATTGGCATCTGGCTTGCCTGCCGACGCCTGCACCAAGGCCACTTCGTGTGGCCTGCTGGGAGCGCCACTGAGCGGGTTAGTTTGAGCCAGCCACAACTTGACGCCTTGGTGCTGGGCCTGCCTTGGAGTCGAATTGGGGATGGTGGAATCATCACAGTGGTTTGATTCTTTCTTTGCTATCAATTTTGCGTCTATTGGGGCATGCTCCAATAGACATGTGACCGCAGTATTGGCAAACTACCGTCCATGGTTGTCGCCCCCGAATCCCTCACCAGTTTGAACGCAGAGCAACTGCGCGAACTGGCCCATGATTTGATTGCAAAGATCGCCAACAAAGACCAAGAGCTGCAACGCAAGGACCGCGAGATCCTGCACCGCCAAACCAAGATCGACCAGCTCACGCACGAAATGGCTGTGCTCAAGCGCTGGAAGTTTGGTCGCAGCCGCGAACAGTTAGATGCAGCTCAGACCAGTCTTCTGGATGAAACCATCGACGCCGACATCGCAGCCATTGAACAAGAACTGCAAGATTTGGTGCCACGGGCCAAGGCCGACGCAGAGTCCCGCAAACAACCCAAACGCACAGCCTTGCCAGCACAGCTGCCCCGCGTTGACATGCACCATGAGCCCGACTCCACCACCTGTAACTGTGGCTGCCAACTCAAACGCATTGGCGAGGATGTCAGCGAGAAGTTGGATTACACCCCCGGCGTGATGACGGTGGAGCGTCACATCCGTGGCAAATGGGCATGCACCCAGTGCCAGACATTGATTCAAGCACCCGTGCCTGCACAGATCATCGACAAGGGTATCCCGACTTCTGGCTTGCTGGCCCAGGTACTGGTGGCCAAGTATTCGGATCACCTGCCGCTGTACCGCCAGGAAACCATCTTTGGCCGCTCAGGCTTTGCAATACCGCGTTCCACGCTGGCCCAATGGGTGGGCGTGTGTGGCGTGCAATTGCAGCCGTTGGTAGATGCACTGAAAGCCACAATGCTCCAGCACACAGTGTTGCATGCCGATGAGACACCGGTGGCGATGCTCAAACCAGGCAACAAGAAGACGCACCGGGCGTACCTTTGGGCCTATGCACCAGGGGCTTTTGAGGATTTGAAAGCGGTGGTCTACGATTTCTGCGAAACCCGAGCGGGAGAACATTGTCGAACTTTCCTGGGAGATTGGAAGGGGTCACTGGTTTGCGATGACTTTGGTGGTTACAAAGCTGGATTTGCCAATGGCATCACCGAGGCGGGCTGTATGGCCCATGCCCGGCGCAAGTTCTTTGATCTGCATGTGAGCAACAAGAGCCAGATTGCCCAGCAGGCGTTGACCTACATCAGTCAACTGTATGACGTGGAGCGGGAAGTCAAACAGATGCACGCGGATGAGCGACAGCAGATCCGCCAGACCCAGTCCAAACCACTGGCCGATGCGTTTCATCAGTGGATGCTGCTGCAGCGTCAGAAGGTCACGGACGGCTCAGCTACCGCCAAAGCACTGGATTACAGCTTGAAACGCTGGGCTGCATTGACCCGGTTCCTGGATGATGGGCGATTGCCGATTGATAACAATTGGATCGAGAACCAGATCCGCCCCATTGCCATTGGTCGAAACAATTGGCTATTTGCAGGATCTCTGCGGGCCGGGCAGCGTGCTGCTGCGGTGATGAGTTTGATTCAGAGCGCCAAGCTCAATGGGCATGACCCGTATGCCTACCTCAAAGATGTACTGGCGCGCCTACCAACCCAGAAGAACAGCCAGATTGATGAGCTGCTACCGCACCGCGTTGGCGGCCAATGCTAGCTTAGCGTCCACACTGTCAAGGTGTGTTGGCCGTGCGCTTACGATCAAACTATATAGAGGCATCTTGTCCGTTCCAGTTTTGGACTAACGCATCATGAACCAGCATGAGAGAGAGAGAGAGAGAGTCGGCAACGTGACAGCGCAGAATATCCTTGCATTGCTAGGAAAAGTCGAGATCAGGTTTATGACATGCTGAACGAAAGCGATGTTGGAATTGTAGTCAGTGATGTTGTTAAAAGTGACCATGAATGCGAACGCGGCCAGAACTAAAATCATGATAATTTTTGCTTAACGTGTAATCATCATCTCTACTCGTTGTGAAGATAACGTAGATATGGATCAAAATTTTATGTTCTCACATATCAACTCAATTTATGCTTAACGGGGATCCGACAGAAAGAAAACCACGAAGACCAGCAGAAAAGGTTAAGGCCGAAGACGGGGCGCATTCATCGTCCGCTTATGGCGTGTCGTAGTTGAAACAATGCAACCCAATCTCTGATGTTTCAGCTTGACCACCCACCGCGTTTATGAAGTTAGCGCCTGCCGAGGCGGTACAACTGTAGGAAAAAATGAGGGTTCAAGTATTCAATCTTACTTAAAGTACTTCACAGATCTTATCGACGAGCTTACATGGTTGAACGTCTCAATACTCCGATACAAAGCGCAAAAGAGTTGTACAGGCGCGGATTTCGCTATCCCATCTTCCCGGGTGGTACTGCACAGGCTGTGGCGCACACGCTGCAGCGTTATTACTCGTCGCTACAAATTTACAAGATTACGCTGCCCATGCAAGCCAAAATATTGGATTTTGTTGGGCAGAATGCGGTTATTAAACACCGGAGTTGATTGCGCTAGGGGTCGCGGTATAGTGATGCCTGATGGCTTGCCAATCTGGATTCGCAGTTTGAGTTATTGACCAACCACAACTGTTAAATTAAAGCAACCAATCTGGGACTTTTGACATTGAATATAAATTGATCACCTTTACCGGCCGCACGGTGTAGTAACCCGAATATTTCACTTGTGAAACCTACTTTTAAGACCATCCTCTCAGCCGCTGACACCGAACGCGCGTTGCCCTACCCGGCACTAGCCCGAGAAATAGAAGCGCTGTTGCAAGACCCTACAGTCGCAGTGCCGGCCCGCATCGTGCAAGCACTGCCTGGTGGTGGCAGCTTGTTCGTCATGCC
>CBDUEA010000065.1:0-7967 GCA_965365965.1 uncultured Polaromonas sp.
CAAGCATTTTTTATGAATTTATATAGCAAACTAATGAATAAATACGCCGGCTAAAGCCATTTTTGTATCATAAATGACATGATTTTGGCATGAATGGCGCCGTGAGTGGTGCTTTAAGCGGCTACCGCATCATCGATCTGACCGGTGTGGTGCTGGGGCCGTATGCAACCCAGATTTTGGGTGATTACGGTGCGGATGTCATCAAAATCGAACCCCCAGCCGGCGACATCATGCGTCACGCGGGGCCGATGCGCCATGCCGGAATGGGGCATATTTTCATCAACACCAACCGCAACAAGCGCTCGGTGGTGCTGGACTTAACCCAAGCTGCCGAACGCGCTGCGCTGCTCAAGTTGTGTGAAACTGCCGATGTGCTGACCTACAACATCCGCCCAGCGTCCATGGCGCGGCTGGGGCTGGATTTTGAAACCTTGCACAAGATCAATCCGCGCTTGGTGGTGTGCGGTGCCTACGGCTACTCGCAGGGTGGGCCGTATGAAGATTTACCCGCTTACGACGATTTGATTCAAGGCATGGCCTGCATCCCGTGGTTGATGACCCAAAGCGGGAGCCCCGAACCGCGCTATGTACCCGCCACTTTTGCCGACCGCGTGACGGCGCTCAACATGGTGCATGCCGTGATGGCCGCCTTGCTGGCGAGAGACAAAAAGGACGGAACTGGGCAGGGTCAACACGTTGAAGTGCCGATGTTTGAATGCCTGCTGCAGTTTGTATTGGGCGAGCATTTGGGTGGTGAGACCTGGCAACCACCCATCGCCAACGCTGCGGGCGAGACGATGGGCCACAGCCGCATGCTGGCACCGAATCGCAAGCCATACCGAACGCAGGATGGTTACGTCTGCGTCTTGGTCTACAACGATGCGCATTGGAAGGCTTTTTTAAAATTGGTGGGCGAGCCGGATTTGTTCACGCAGGATGCACGCTTCACCACCCAAACAGCGCGTATTGCACACATTGACGAACTCTATGGTTTTGTACAAACCAAACTCCATGAAAACACCAGTGAATACTGGTTGGCCGAGCTGGTGGCACGCGGCATACCCGCCATGCCAATGATGAAATTACCTGATTTACTGCAAGACCCACACTTGGCAGCCACCGGCGCATGGCTGGACGTGCAACATCCGTTTGAGGGCAAGCTGCGTCAGTTGCGACCGCCTGTGCGTATGAGTGAGACACCCACCGACGTCACTAGACCTGCGCCCACTTTGGGTGAGCATACGGCTGAGGTGTTGGCTGAAGTGGGTGTGGTGCTCTAAAATAAGCACGCCCAATTATTCGTGCCGCAAAGCTTCAATGGGGTCCATTTTTGCGGCGCGGCGCGCTGGGAAATAGCCAAACAGAACGCCAATACCTGCTGAAAACACAAATGACAAGATGTTGATCATCGGGTCAAACAGGTAGGGCACACTCATCACACCCGCCAGTAAATAGGACGCAGCTGTCGCTAAGATAATGCCGATAATGCCTCCCAAAGAAGCCAGAGCAACAGCTTCAATCAGAAACTGCGACAGAACTTCGCGCTCGAGTGCGCCTATCGCTAAACGCAAGCCAATCTCTCGTGTGCGCTCCGTCACGCTCACCAGCATGATGTTCATGATGCCGATACCGCCCACCAGAAGGCTTACTGCAGCCACCGCGCCCAACAAAGTTGTCATCACTTGGGTTGTGCCAGACAGAGCTTCCGCAAGTTGTTGCGTGTCTAAAATGTTGAAGTTATCTTCGTCGCCTTCGGAAAGTTTGCGACGCTCCCGCAACAATTGATTCAAGCTGGCTTTCAATCGGGTACTGTCGCTGCCGTCTTCCATTGAAACGAGCAGTGTATTGACACGCTGGTTGCCAGTCACACGGCGTTGTAAAGTGTGCAGTGGCACCAATACGATGTCATCTTGATCGTTGCCCATGGCGGCTTGCCCTTTGGACGCCAGTATGCCAACCACTTCGCACGAGAACTGTTTGACGCGCAGCTGCTCACCTAAGCCTGTTTGACCCGTTTTGCCACCATAGATTTCTCGACGAACCGTCTCACCGATGATGCAGACGGCCGCACCCGCTTGCAGTTCTGGCGTTTCGAACTTTCTACCTGCAGCAAGTTTCCAATTACCTGTATCTAACCATGCATTGCTGCTGCCGGTAACACTGGTAGCCCAGTTTCGACCATTAGCGACGACCGTGGCTCCTGCACGGCCCTCAGGTGCCACGGCGGCAATGCCACCAATTTGGCTGGCGATGGCATCAGCATCCGCTTCCTTGAAGGATGGCGCACCACCACCACCGCCACCGCCGGGTCCCTGGCGCTGGCCTGGACGGACCATGAGCAAGTTGGTTCCTAAACTGGAGATCTGAGTTTGCACCGCTTGCGTAGCGCCATTGCCCAGTGTGACCATGGTGATGACCGCGCTGACGCCAATCACGATACCCAAAATCGTCAAGAATGAGCGCATCAAGTTACGCCGTATGGAGCGCAGTGCCAGAAAGAGCGTGTTCCACAACATTAGGAGACTCCTGTGACTACTTTAGCTTCTGAAGCAAGTGTCGTCATGACGGGATGGGGGTTGATCACATCGTTGTCAACACGGCCATCTACAAACCGCACCATGCGTCTTGCGTAAGCAGCCATATCAAGTTCATGCGTGACCATCAAAACAGTGATCCCATGATCGACATTCAAGCCGCGTAACAATTCCATGATTTCTTTGCTGCGTTGCGTGTCCAAGTTGCCAGTCGGCTCGTCGGCTAACAGCACGGCAGGGGCTGTCACGATGGCCCGGGCAATCGCCACACGTTGTTGTTGGCCACCAGACAGTTCACTGGGTGTGTGGTGCTCCCAGCCACCTAAGCCAACCGATTGCAGGGCTTTGGTGGCTGCAATACGGCGGTTACTGGCACTCTCGCCACGGTAGAGAAGTGGTAGTTCTACATTTTCCTGTGCTGACGTACGTGCCAATAAATTGAAGCCTTGAAATACGAAGCCTAGGTAGCGCCTGCGAAGGCGTGCGCGCTGATCGCGGGTCAGGGCTTCCACATGGGCACCCTGAAACAAATAATGCCCTGTCGATGGGGTGTCAAGGCAACCCATGATGTTCATGGCGGTTGACTTGCCTGAACCGCTAGGACCCATGATGGCGACAAATTCACCGGCATGGATGTCTAAGTCGACATGTTTCAGTGCCATCAATTCAGTAGCGCCACTGCCGTAAATCTTGGAGATTCCACGCAGTTGGATCAGGGGTACTTGCTCAGTCATTTGCTTTTCGCCATTTTTTGATCGGTGATCACTTCCATGCCTGCCAATAAATCGCCACCAGTGATCTCAGTCATGCGGCCATCGCTGATGCCAGGAATCACAGAGACTGCGGTCGCTGCTCCGTCACGCAAGACCCACACTTGCCGCACTGAGGCGGTGCTAGCACCTTCTGCAGCGGATTTACGGGTCCTGGAGCCTGGCATGCGGGGCATCAAACTGGAGGTGATGCCGGTCTTGGCTTCGGGTTTGCCTTTGCCTTCTCCGGCTGCCGTAGGGGTGAAGCGCAAAGCACTGTTAGGTACGAGGAGCACATCTTTGCGCTGAGTCGCAACAATGGTCGCAGTAGCCGTCATGCCAGGTCGCAGGCTCAAGTCGGAGTTGTCCACATCGAGGTAAGTCAGATAAGTCACGACGTTATCGGTGATGGTTGACCCGAAGGCGACACGCGTAACCTTCGCCGGGTATTTACGACTCGGGTAGGCGCTCACTGTAAAGCTAGCGTCCTGTGCATTCTTCACTGAACCAACGTCGGCTTCGTCTACATACACTTGCAGGCGTAATTGCGCCAGATCTTCCGCCACGGTGAACAAGGTGACTGCTTGCAAAGATGCCGCGACAGCATTCCCGGGGTCAACGCTACGGGTGAGGATCACGCCATCAGATGGCGCACGGATAGAGGCTTTGGAGAGGTTGATCTCATCCGTAGAAAGCGCTGCAAGTGCATCTGCAACTCCAGCCCGAGCGCTTGTTTCATCAGCCTGCGCACGTTCAAGTGCTGCGCGTCCACTGTCTAGCTCGGCTTTGGAGGGGACTTTGCCGCCCGAAATACGAGCCACTTCTTCTAAGCGAGAAAAGCTGGCACGGGTTTCTTTGACGGTGGCCACAGTCTGCGCTACTTTAGAGTTGGCTGATGAAACTGAAGCGCGAGAGCGCAATATTTGGTCGCGTAGCTTTGCCGTGTCAAGCTCTACCAAGACTTGTCCCTTGCGGATGCGGTCATTGACATCAACGTTCACCTTCAGCACCGTTCCGGATAATTCACTGCCAATGCTGATCGAACGTGTTGGCTGCAAAGTGCCATTCGCAGTGACATTGAGCGTGAGATTTCCGCGTGCCACAGTCTGGGTGGTATAGCTCGGTGCTGCGTTGGCGACTTGACGAAGCTGCCAATACCAAATACCTGCGCCCGCAAGCGCCAATACCAACAGACTGATCCATAAAGCGGGGCTACGATACCAAGCTTGACGCGCAGGCTCATCCAGCAAGCTGGCAATATCGGTGTCAGGTGCTGAGATAGCTGGTTTCATGGGCAAAGAAGATGTTGTTCCGGAAGGCGATGGACTGGAAGATGTGGTCATAAGTTTGGAGTCCTAAATACATTTTTAGCAGGAGCGGTCGCAGCTTCGTGGGTATCAGGCTGCCATCCTCCCCCAAGTGTTTTATACAAACGTACATAATCGGCGCTTACATCTGCCATAGTTGAGGCAACACTGTCTTGCGTGTTAAGTTGTGCGCGTTGTGTCTCAAGCACTGTTTGAAAGTCTATGAGGCCACTGGTGTAGCGCTGGGTCGCTAACAGTGCAGCGTTGCTGGCCGCCTCTGCAGCGGCTTGCAGACTGGTTAATCGTTGACGATCGCCATTTAAGGCCACCAGCGCGTCTTCTACTTCTTTCAGCGCTGTGAGAACGGTCGATTTGTAAGCCATGCGGGCTTGCTCTAACGCAGCTTCTTGCGCTTGAACTTGCGCCCGACCTGCGCCGCCGTCGAACAGCGGCAACGAGATGCTGGCCAATAGCGAACTCGCTAATGAGGCACCGTTGGTCAATGCACCTAATGTCAAAGCACTCAGGCCTAAGGAACCGCCCAAATTGAAGCTCGGCAAAAGTGCGGCGTTCGCCTGAAATACGCGTGCTGAAGCGGCGGTTACTTGCAACTCAGAAGCCTGCACATCGGGCCTTTGACGCAGCGTTTCTGCGGGAAAGCTCAATGCAACATCGCCGGATGTTTGCGGGATGGGGGCAACAGTCCCTAAAACGCTAGCGAGTGCGGTTGGCGTTTTGCCGGTTAGCACCGCGATGGCATAGCCCGTTTGCGTCATGCTGGTTTGTAAAACTGGCAATTGAGCGCGTATTTGTTCTACCGAAGCACGCGATTGTTCAGCCTCAAGTGAAGTAACTAGCCCAGCTTGCAGCCGCCAATTCGTGATTTGATTGGTGTCGAGCTGGCTGGCCAGATTGTTTTTTGCAATCGCGAGCCGAGCTTGGGCGTTCCGATAGCTGATGTAGTTCAGTGCAACTTCGGCCGCCACTGAGACTTGCACGTTAGCTAAGCTGGCAGCGCTAGCCTTGGCTGTTGCTTCGCTGGCAGTCAATGCACTGCGGTTAGCGCCAAAAACGTCTATTTCCCAACTCGCATCTAAGCCTGCTTTGAAGTTGTTGTTGGAGCCGCTGTCACTTTTGCTTCGCTGCGCAGTCAAGGAGCTGCCAAGTGAGGGCAACAAGCTTGCAGCAGAGATGTCACGTTGCGCACGTGCTTGTTGCAGTGCTGCTTGCGCACTCACGATGCTGGTGTTCGACTTTAATGCGTCCACTATTAAAGTACCCAATAAAGGATCATTGAAATACAACCACCATTGTGCAAGCCTCTCTTGGCTGAGCTCACTCTTAGAGTTGGTAGGTGACGCTTCCAAACCACCTGACCATTTGGCAGCGACATCAATGTTGGGTAAATAGAGTGAAGCAGTGGTTTGCTGGTTGGTCACTGCACAGCCAAATAACACGGGCGTAAAAATGCAGGTGAATGCAGCTGCTCGCAAGAGTCCCGCTGACAGCAAAGTTTGTTCATTGTGAAATAAATTCATTTCATGCGTTTGTTTTATAGGGCAAGTTTTTAATTCTAGAGGCGCTGTTTAAAGTGCTTGTTGATGGTTTGTAAAGACGAGTAAATTATTTTTACTGATAAGTGCCAACATCTTGCGTTGTTAAAGCAGTTGTCGTTTAGACAAGTTGTGCATCAAAGCTGTGATGCCAAAACTCCAGGGTGAAATTTTGTCGCAGTGGTTCACGCGGTTAACCAGCGCGCCAAGTTTGGGTGTAGAGACGCTCACAGTGTCGCCAACATCGTGGGTAAAGCCCAGTCCTGGCCCATGGCGGTCTTGGGTGGGCGCAAACATCGTGCCCAAGAAAAGCACCAAACCGTCTGGGTATTGGTGGTTGGGGTTGATGGCTTGCGCCACCAGGTCCAACGGGTCGCGGCTGATCATTTTGAGCGAACTGGCTCCCAGCATGGTGAAGCCATCCAAACCGTCTACTCGCAACGAGAGTTCTATGCTTCTGACATCGTCGATGCTGAAGCCAGCATCAAACAATCGAATGAAGGGACCAATCGCGCAAGAAGCATTGTTGTCTTTGGCTTTGCCCAAAAGCAGGGCGCTGCGGCCTTCAAAGTCACGCAAATTCACATCATTGCCAAGCGCCGCACCTACAGTTTCGCCTTGGCTGTTCACCACCAATACAACCTCAGGCTCAGGATTGTTCCAAGCAGATTTGGCGTGAATGCCCACTTGCGCGCCCGTACCCACGGCAGACAGTACGGGCGCTTTGGTAAAAATCTCTGCATCAGGGCCAATGCCAACTTCAAGGTATTGCGACCATGCGCCACGTTCAATCAGCACCTGTTTGACGCGTTCTGCCTCGGCCGACCCTGGCACAATGCCGGCCAAATTGTCGCCCAGAATGCTGGAAAGCTCGGCCCGAATGGTCTGCGCCTTAGACGCATCTCCACGGGCTTGCTCTTCAATCACGCGCTCTAGCAAGCTGGCCACAAAAGTGACGCCACTGGCTTTAACGGCTTGCAAGTCACACGGCGCTAGTAAGAATGGCTTGGAGGTATCGCGGGACAGTTCATCACAGTTTGCGATGACTTCGCTGAAGCTGGCAATCCGTGGCGCTTTCGGCAAAAAACTACGCAAAGCAACTGCAGGGTCGCTCAATTCGCACAACTGGCTCACTGTTGGCGCTAGTTTTGATAGGTCAAACAATTGCCCCGCTTGGTAAGCCACGACCACGGGGCCAACATCAGGAAGCCAGAGACGACCAATCAACAGCGCTGCATCAGCATCATCAGGGAGGGTGTGGCTTAGGTTGAGAGTCATGGTGCTTCCGATGCTTTCAGTTTGAGTTAGTAGATAGACCTGAACAAAGCATAACTTAAGCCAAGAGCTATCACTAAACAAATACCAAAGTAAATTTGGAAGTACATTTGGCCAAAGAAAGAAAAAAAAAGCCCCGACGATTTCTCGTAAGGGCTTGATTTCATTTGAATTTTTTGGCTCCTCAACCTAGGCTCGAACCAGGGACCTACGGATTAGCAGTCCAGAAATTACTTTATTAAAATCAATGGGTTAGTTCGTTTTTGTTCTACAAAATTCTCAGTACTCAAAAAATTTCTCCTCTGAAAATTTGGAGTATTAAAAATTTTGTAGAACAAAAAATGCATTTGATTTCAGAATTTTATGTTTTCAAGGTGCAACAGCCATAGCCCAAAGATTCGCCCAATCTTTAGAGGTATTCAAAAAAAACGATTGCAAAACTGCGTTTTCAGTTTTCAACACATTGGCGGAGTAAGGTGATGCTGATGTGTTGATTTCCACCCAAAATTACCCCCCAAATTTTCATCTCAAACTGACCCGACCTAAAGT
>CBDUEA010000066.1:0-7958 GCA_965365965.1 uncultured Polaromonas sp.
TTGCAATGTTGGCCAATCAAAAAGCTGCAATTTGGCTTTCCAATAAGCATCCATCGAACCATGGTAGTCAAGATGATCTTGCGTGAAATTTGTAAACACAGCAACTCGAATAACCGTTCCTTCCAGCCTATTTTCTTCAATGCCAATGGACGATGCTTCTATAGCGCATGCGGCAAAACCATTCGTAACAAACTTACGAAATTCCTGCTGCAACAAGACTGGGTCAGGCGTTGTCAGCCCATTCATCACAATTGGCATTTCTTGAAATGCTTCGTTTCTTAGATTACTGGCTATCGGCGGCTGACCAATGCCTAATGTACCAACCATACCGCACTGGGTCTGTGTATTGCTTTTAACTGACGACAGCGCTTGTGCTAACCACCAAGCGCTTGAAGTCTTGCCATTGGTTCCCGTGATCGCAATCACATTTAGTGATTGTGTTGGATGATCGTAATAGTCTGCTGCAATTCGACCTGTAGCTACTTTCAGTTGAGAAAAGCACGCTAGCGCTTCATTTTTTAAAGTCTCAGCTGGAATAAAAGAGGCTAATTCATTTTTTTCCACAAGACATGCACTAGCACCTTGCAGCAGAGCCTGTGAAACATATTGCCGTCCATCAACGCGCGCTCCAGGCCAAGCGATGAAACCATCACCTTCACGAACTTTTCGACTGTCGGTGTGGAGTTCGCCACTCACGCGGTTGCGTAGCCATTGAGCTGCCGATTGTGGATTGAGCAACTCAATCATCAAAATGACTCCTCTTCAGCCATCGTGACAATTTGCGGCTTCACGCTGATATCAGGTTGAACGCCCAATATGCGCAATGTCTGCTGCACTGTTTCGCTGAACACAGGAGCAGCAACATCGCCACCAAAATACTTACCATTACTTGGCTCTTCAATCATTACCGCGACAACAATACGCGGCTTTTCAACAGGTGCTAAACCAACAAAAAAGCCACGATACTTTTTACTGGCATAACCCTTACCTTCTTGGATGTGCGCTGTGCCCGTTTTCCCACCTACTGAATACCCAATCGCTTGCGCCTTGGGTGCTGTGCCTCCATTGCCCGTCACCATTTGCAACATTTTTCGGACAGCCACTGCATTTTTTGGCGATATGACAGAAATTCCCGCGACAGGCTCATTGGATTTAGTCAACGTAAGTGGAATTAAATCTCCATCGCGTGCGAACACGGTATACGCATGCGCCAACTGCAACAAACTACAAGATAAGCCGTATCCATAGCTCATGGTTGCTTGCTCAATAGGGCGCCATGTTTTATAGGCACGTAATTTGCCGCCTACCACGCCAGGGAAAGAGATTTGAGGTTTTTGACCAAAACCTACTTGGTTGAACAACGTCCACATTTCACGTGATTGCATTTGCATCGCCATCTTCACAATGCCAACATTGCTTGACTTCTGAATAACTTGATTCACAGTCAACTCACCATGTGGATGAGCATCCGTTATTGTTGCGCCGTTGATGGTGATGCGTCCTGGCGCTGTTTGAATAACAGTCTCAGGTTTAACCAAACCTTTCTCCAATGCAAGCGCCGCGATAAAAGGCTTCATGGTTGAGCCGGGTTCAAAAGTATCGGACACAGCCCGATTTCTTAACTGCGCGCTGATGTTACCGGCCTTACCCGAACTACCGCTAGGATAGTTAGCCAGAGCCAACACTTCACCTGTAGTGGCATCAAGAACCACCACGCTGCCAGATTTCGCCTTGTTTTCAATCACCGCATCACGAAGCTTTTGATAAGCAAAGAACTGCACTTTGCTATCAATACTCAATTGCTGGTCAATTCCCGCCGCAGGTGGCATTTGTTCACCGATGTTTTCAACCACTTGCCCCAAGCGATCTTTAATCACGCGTCTAGAACCAGGATGGCCAGCCAAGGCTTTATTAAAAGCCAACTCAACACCGCCAATGCCCTGACCATCCACATTCGCAATACCCATGAGGGAAGCTGCAGCATCACCTTCGGGATATTTACGTTTGTATTCATTGCGGAAATACACACCTTTAATACCAAGAGCCTCTATACTTTTAGCATTATTCGCATCTACCTGACGCTTGAGCCAGACAAATGATTTGTCATCATCGTTGAGTTTTTTAGATACTTCAGCAACTGGCATGTCCAACAATTTAGCCAATTTGCTTAATTTTGCCTTGTCAATTTCAACGTCTTCTGGAATTGCCCAAACACTGGGCGTGACAACACTGGATGCCAAAATTAAACCATTCCGATCCAAAATGTTGCCCCGATTTGCTGGCAAATCAAGCGTGCGTACAAATCGAAGCTCACCTTGTTTTTTAAAAAATTGGTTATTGAAAACTTGAATGTAAACTGCCCGTCCCACCAAGCCCACAAAACCCAACGCTATCACCGCAACAATAAATTTACTTCTCCAAACGGGTGTTTTGCTTGCCAGCAAGGGGCTTGAAGCATAAGAGATGGCTCGACTCATTTGGCCACCTCACTGGTCGGTATATTGCCGCTATATTTAATATATTCAGTCACTGCAGGGATGGCAGAACGCATGTGCAGACGCTCTTGAGCCAGTTTTTCAATTCGCAAGGGTGTTGCCTGCGCGCGTTTTTCTACTTGCAAGCTTGCATTGTCGATTTCCAAGCGTCGAACTTCCAAACTCACTTTTTCAATGTCGACAAACAACCGTCTGGATTCATACTTAGTTCGAACCACATACATCATGGTGGCTAATATGGCGACAAATAAGACGAAATTGAGGCGCGTCATTTTGGCAATCTTTCAGCAACACGCATGACCGCGCTACGCGAACGCACATTGCCAGCGACCTCGGCCGCACTTGGTTTAATACGCCCTAGTGCTTTTAATTTCATAACAGGTGGGACAGCAAAAGGCGCACGACGGTCATATTCTGCTTTTGAATGCTTCACAATAAATTGTTTCACGATGCGATCTTCAAGCGAGTGAAAACTAATGACAACTAAACGCCCTCCTGCCTCCAGCACGTCCAGGCTAGCGTCTAGCGCATGCTGCAATTCCTCAAGCTCTGCATTGATGAAAATCCGAAAAGCCTGAAATGTGCGCGTTGCAGGGTTCTGGCCCGACTCGCGGGTTTTGACCGTGTCAGCCACGAGCTGGGCCAACTCGGCGGTGGTTGAAATTGGGCCCCGTTCCTGTCGGCGAGCAACAATCGCCTTTGCAATGGAGCTAGCAAACCGTTCTTCACCGTAGTCACGTATCACCTCCGTTAATTGAGTTGTGTCAACCGTTTCAAGCCACTGCGCGACACTTTGTCCACGCGTGGTGTCCATGCGCATATCTAGCGGCGCATCAAATCGAAAACTAAATCCTCTAGCTGGATTGTCAATTTGTGGTGAACTGATGCCCAAATCCATCAGCACTCCCGCCGCACTATTGGCAGGCAACTCGTTGATGTGCTTGAAGCCCTCATGACGAATTGACAATCGTTTGTCGTGAATGTTCTGCGCCACCGCAACGGCATCCGGGTCTTTGTCAAAAGCAATCACGTGCGCTTGATCGGACAATTTCGACAAAATCAAGCTTGTATGACCGCCGCGACCAAATGTGGCATCGATGTAAGTGGCATCCGTACGCGTCACCAAAGCTTCAACAGCTTCTTCCAGCAAGACGGTGGTGTGTGTCCAAGTGGTATTCACGGTTGGAACTTATATGGAAATACTCTGCAAGGCTGCAGGCGGATTTTCTTGGATCAGTTTGTCTTGACGAAGCTCTTTCGCCTCATAAGTCGCTTTGTCCCAAAGCTCGAAATAGCTGCCCATGCCACGTAGCGTCGTTTCTTTGGAAATATTAGCTGCCTCGCGCAATTCAGGAGATATCAGCACCCGCCCTGTTGAATCAATATCCACAGGCATGGCATTACCCAAGAAAATGCGCTTTGTCCAAATCTCAGACATAGGCAGCGCGGCAATCTGAGCACTGAACTTATCCCACACAGGTCTTGGGAAAATCATCAAACAACCGTCTGGATGCTTGGTTATAACGACTTTCCCTTCGCAAGAAGCCATCAGCGCGTCTTGATGTCTGGCCGGCACAGAAAGCCGTCCTTTTGCATCTAAACTTAGCGATGAAGGTCCAAGAAACACGATAGACACCCTAGGTATGGTTTAAATTGAAATTTTCAGAATGCAATTGCACTTTTACCCACAATATTGCACTTTTTTCCACTATAGCAGGAAAAACAAATGATGCAATCTGCTTTGCGATAAATTTTTCAATAAAATCAAAGACTTAGGCGTGACTTTTCGCACACAATAAGAAAAAACCATTAGAAAATAAAGACTTAGCGCAATCACTGAAAGTAGCACTTTCAGATTGTTCGGTGATGTAAATATTTTTATTTGGGAACTACGTGCGACGCATGGCCGGTAGAAGCGCAAACTTATACGTCAACTCACGCCGAGTTAGCGCAAGTGTGACATGCATCAAGGCGTTTTTGAGGAGTCCAAACGATCAGTTTTCCACCATTGCATAGACATCTGCGCTTCAATTTCATCAATTTTCTTGATTGTTGATTCACGCTCTTCTGGTTTCAGCAAAATACTGGTGTAAAAAAAGCTATGCCGTGGTTGTCCATCATGGCTTATTTCCTGCAAACGCAAAGCCCGCAATTTGTCAAACTCACGCTTGCGGACGACTTGAATTCTCTTTTTGAGTATGGCGGATTCAACATCAACCGCAGTTTGAGTCGCAGCTCGACTTTTAGTCGACACAGGTTCAAGCGCCGTGGCCATAGGCAATGTCGCTTTCTTGACTTGACCTCGAAATAGCTGGGAGATGCGGCTAAGTAAACTCATGCATGAAAGGCAAGAAATGGCGACTTAACGGGTCAGGATGCCCTAAAAAGTCAATCACCAAACATCTTTTGCTTCAACTCTCGACGCTGCTGCGCTTCAAGTGAAAGTGTCGCTGTGGGTCTGGCCAACAAACGACCCACCCCAATGGCTTCACCCGTCTCATCGCAATAACCATAGTCACCCGCATCGATACGGGCAATAGATTGCTCAATTTTCTTCAACAGCTTGCGTTCACGGTCTCGAGTACGCAGTTCTAGCGCGTGCTCTTCCTCGATGGTGGCGCGATCCGTTGGATCGGGCACCACAGCAGACTCATCTCGCAAATGTTCGGTGGTAGCGCCAGCGCTTTCTAGAATTCCTTTTTTGAGCTCTTGCAGCTTAAGACGGAAAAACATCATTTGTTTGATGTTCATGTACTCCGCCATGGGCATAGCCAAAACTTCATCATTGGTTAACTCTTCAGCCGTCTTGGTCTTCCAATTGTTGGCTAACTTTGGGTTTTGCTTAGCAACAAACTGTGGCGGCGCAAACAAGATAGGTGACGGTGATGCTTGTCCATAACTGGACTTGGCTGCGGTGGATGCCACACTTTGCGCCATAGATGGCACGGTTAACGATGCCAAACGAGAAGTCCTCGCTTTTGACGCTGCGGGACCGATGGGAGCGATGTTAGATGTAACTGCGACTGATTTGGTGGTTGGCATGGATGACTGAGAAATGGTGGACGCTACTTTGGGTTCTGATTTTTGCTTGGCACCGGGATCTGACTTAGCTTTGACCGTTGTAGCTGCTTTGAGAGTGTCTTTTGACGGCTTGGCCGCAACGACTTGTTCTTTGATTTTAACCTTAGACGATGTAGCAAGTGCTTTTGCCTCAGATTTGCTTACTTTGGCTACAGCTGCCTTAGCTACTTTCGCGACTGGACTGGCCTTTGTAGCCACTTTTTTATCAGCGACTTTTGCAACTGAGGCAGTAGTAGCCTTGGGTAGAGTTTTCACTGCTGTTTTAACTGTCGGCTTTGCAACGGTTTTTGTGCTCTTAGTGGCGACTTGTGTGACAGTTTTAGCGACTGCTTTCAATTTGTCTTTGAGTTTTTCTGTCAACTTTTGAGTTGCAATTTTCATTTTTTGTCTCCTAGCAGGGCCGGATCATGTATCAAAATAAATCACTCTGTTAGCTGAGTTGCCTTCAGATAACAGCGCATCGTTGCAATTTCATACTGGCGCGCGGATTGTAGCCTCTCCCGCCGCCAACTAAACCAAACACTGCTCCATACCTTGCAAAAGGATGTCTTTTGGCAAGTTAATGCCAATAAAAACCATTTTGCTGCCTCTTTTTTCACCTTTTGCCCACAAATATTCACAATGGCGCCCAAAAAGTCTTCTAATTTGGCAGCGTCAAAAAAGCGATCTGACTTGAAGACAAAGCTTTTCACGTCATCGTCATGCGCATGGTGGTGGCCTTTGTGCTCCCCCAAAAATGGGCCTAAATTGTCAGGATCAGCCGGGCTGGTGTCATGTTGGTGGTCATCTGTCAAGAAATCGGGGTCAATATCGAGCTTGACATTGAGGTTGAAGCCCCGCAGATCAAACACTTCGGCAAGCGAAACTTCACCAAAATGCACAGCTTTTTGCGGTGCGCGGGGGTTCATGTGTTTGATGCGGTGCATCAGCGCAGTCACCTCATCGGGTGTGACCAAGTCAGTTTTGCTGATGAAAATTTGGTCCGCAAAACCAATTTGACGACGCGCTTCTTGGCGCTCATCCAGCTGGGTTTGCGCATGTTTTGCATCCACCAAGGTCAAAATGCTGTCTAAAAGGTATTGCTCGGCAATTTCTTCATCCATGAAGAAGGTTTGCGCTACGGGGCCGGGGTCGGCCAAACCCGTGGTTTCGATAACCACGCGGTCAAACGTGAGCGTACCTTTGCGCTTTTTCTCAGCCAAATCTTGCAAGGTCGCACGTAAATCGTCGCGAATGGTGCAGCACACGCAGCCGTTGCTCATTTGAATGATGTTTTCTGTGGTGTCGGAGACCAAAATATCCGTGTCGATGTTTTCTTCACCAAATTCATTCTCAATCACGGCGATTTTTTGGCCAGGCGCTTCTGTCAAGATGCGTTTCAACAACGTGGTTTTACCGGAGCCAAGAAAGCCAGTGAGGATGGTGACGGGGATGAGACTCATAAAATTTACCTAAAGATTGACTTAAAACGAAATATGTGGGGCAGTGTAGCCGCCAATTCAAGCAGATTTTGGCAACTTTGCGCGAGGATGCGCGGCATCATACGCTTTTGCCAGATGCTGAAAGTCCAAACGTGTATACACCTGCGTGGTGGTGATGTTGCTGTGGCCCAGCAGCTCTTGCACAGCGCGCAAATCACTGCTGGACTGCAGTACGTGGCTGGCAAACGAATGCCGCAGCATGTGCGGATGCACCGGCATATTTAAGCCCGCCTGCAAGCTTCTGCGCTTTAAACGCTGCCAAACCGACTGCGCCGTCAATTTTGTGCCATTTTTACCTATAAATAACGCTATAGCCGGTGTATTTATTACATTGTTAGCTATATTATTTGCTGTACTCTGAAATGTATCACGAACTTTCAACCACACCTGCAAAGCCTGCAGTGCTTGGCTACCAACCGGCACGCTGCGCCGTTTGCCGCCCTTGCCTAGCACGTGTACTTCGGCAGCTTGTATATCGACCCAGCCACGCGATTGCGCGGTGGGCACGGCATCCAGACCGACCAGTTCGCCCACCCGCAAGCCACTGCTGTAGAGCAGCTCGACCATGGCAGCGTCCCGCGCCTCTAGCCAAGGGTTGTCGGCCGCGTTGTGGAAACTCGCCAGCTGCACAGCATCGTCCACGCTCAGCGCTTTGGGCAAGGGTTTTGCCGCTTTGGGGGCGCGTACATCTTGCACAGGGTTGCTGCTGATCAAGCCTTCACGACCCAACCAGGTGTAAAAACCCCGCCAACCCGACAAAATCAGCGCAATCCCTCGGCTGCTGCGACCCTGCGCATGCATCTGCGCTGCCCAGCTGCGGATATGGTTGTTTTTAACGTCCAGCAGCTCAATATTGACTTTAGCAGCCTGTTCTGCCAACTTGTCTAAATCAAGCGCATAC
>CBDUEA010000067.1:0-7892 GCA_965365965.1 uncultured Polaromonas sp.
CTTCATCTCTGATGCATCCAGCACGGCAGCTTCTAGCAGCATCTCACGCGCGGTAAGCTCGCCGACAGCGCGCATAACGACTTCAGCCTCTTTAGGCGCCATCGGGAAGCCCAACTTTGCAATCGGTGCGCCAAACTTGGACGCTATGCCAGCGACACGAATGTCGCAACAGCTCGCCATTTCTAGCCCAGCGCCCATGCATGGGCCTTCAATACTAGCCACTATGGGCACGTCACAAGCCAGCATGGCTTGCAAACCGCCCCATACATCTGTTTCATGAAATTCACGCAAGCTAGCTTCATTGAACCGAAAGCTTGGGTATTCAGAAATATCGCCACCAGCACTGAAAGCATGCAAGTCACCACATGGAGAACCAGAAATAAGTGCACAGCCGGCTATTTTATTGCCTTGTATGCTCTCAAAAACAGAGCGTAATTGCTGCCACATGTGACGTGACATGGCATTAAGCTTGGCGGGGTTGGACAAAGTCACCACCGCCAATGCGCCTTCGTAATGGAGTTGAACCTCGCCCAAAGCGGGCTTTACCTTGCTCTCGATCAAAACACTTACTCCAACTTAGCGCCAGAAGTTTTGACCACCGTCGCCCAACGCTTCACTTCGCCGCTGACAAAAGTGCCAAATTGTGCTGGCGTCAAGGTGCCAAATTCCGCACCGTTGCTGGCCCAAGCGACTTTGGCTTCTTCGGTGTTGCCAGACTTTTTAAACTCGTCCACAATGCGCGTTTGCACATCCGCTGGTGTCCCTTTGGGGGCCCACAAGCCGTACCACGTGGTGACGGTGTAGTCTGGCAAACCCAATTCGCCTGCGCAGGGCACATCTGGAAATGCTGGGTTGCGTTTCAAACCTGACACCATCAGCGCCTTAATACGGCCGCCTTTGATGTGGTTGGCGGATGAACCCAGCCCGTCAAACATCATGTCCACATTGCCCGAAATCAAGTCGACCAAGGCTGGACCGGCGCCTCGGTAAGGAATGTGCGTGATGAACGTCTTGCTTTGCTGTTTGAACAGCTCCCCTGCCAAATGGTGTGACGTGCCCGCACCAGCCGAGCCATAGTTGTATTTGCCAGGGTTGGCTTTGACTTGCGCGAGAAAAGCTTTGAAGTTGTCTGGTAATTTTTTCGGATTCACCACCAACACCTGCGGCACATTGGCCAGCAGCATCAGCGGTACAAAGTCTTTTTCAATGTCGTAGTCTAGCTTGGGGTACATGCTTGGTGCAATGGCATGGTGCACCGCCCCCATGAACAAGGTGTAGCCGTCGGGCTGCGCTTTGGCGGCGATGCTTGCGCCCAGCGTACCGCCAGCTCCGCCACGGTTGTCAATCACCAACTGCTTGCCCACCAGCTTAGAAAACTGACCCGACAATGGCCGTGCAAATGCATCGGTGCCACCACCCGCTGGGAAAGGTACCACCAAAGTAACAGGCTTGGTCGGCCAGGTGGATTGTGCGAAGCTGCTGGCAGCCCCCAATGGCAGCGCTGTTGCCAAAGCGGCCTGCAGCACAGAGCGGCGCTTGATGAGCGATGGGAATT
This sequence comes from uncultured Polaromonas sp., assembly GCA_965365965.1. GTDB lineage: Bacteria > Pseudomonadota > Gammaproteobacteria > Burkholderiales > Burkholderiaceae_C > Aalborgiella. The sequence continues at coordinate 1,556 of CBDUEA010000067.1, forward strand.
GCGGTTGAGAAAATTGATTCACAGACTGTCTCCTATGGATTTTTATAAAAATACGCAACGATTCAACAACTTAAAAAAATAACTACTCAAAACATAACAACTGAAAACTGATGCAGCTTGTGCAAATTTAAATAAACAAATCTTCAAGGTCACCCGATACAGGGACTTTCCCCTGAAGGAGCATGGCCCGGTGCTTGTCAAGCTTGCGCAGGTCGTAGAGGTAATTGACCATCAAGCCATAAGACTGCTTGAGGCCTTTGCCAGATGGGTCACCCGCCCAGTTGAGCCGCTCTACCCGCGCGCCATTGCCCAAGTGGAAGCGGGCGACAGGATCGACAGGCTTGCCATCCTTCAACTCACGACCCAAATACTGAGCGGCACAGCGCAGCAGCATGTGGCTGATGGGGGAGTTGGCTTCCAAGGTCGAAGGTTGATCAACCATCGCTAAAAATATTTCGACCAAGATGGCAGAGGGTGAGCCGACGACACGCATCTCTTTGGCCAATTTTTGACGGGTTTTGTCATCCAGCTGCTCAAACATGGACGCAGCGTTTTTCACCATCCAAGCACGGAAACCCGGTATGGGCGACAGCGTGGCAAAGGTCTTGAGCTTGGGCAATTCGGTTTTGAGAGTTTCGACCACGTTTTTGATGAGTGAATCGCCAAAGCTGACCCCACGCAAGCCAGACTGTGTGTTGCTGATCGAGTAAAAAATGGCGGTTGTGGCTTTTTTCAGATCTTCAGGATCAGCTGTCTCGTCCAAGAGCGGCGTGATGCAGTTGGCAATGTCGTTGAGCAATGCAATTTCAACAAAAATCAAAGGTTCATCCGGCATGCGCGGATGAAAGAAGCCGTAGCAGCGGCGGTCACTGCCGAGGCGGTTTTTCAGGTCGGCCCAGCTTTTGATATCGTGAACAGCTTCGTACTTGATGAGCTTTTCAAGCAGGGATGCCGGCGAATCCCAGCTGATGCGGCGCAAGTCCAAAAAGCCCACGTCAAACCAGGTGGAAAACATGTATTCCATCTCCACGTCCAAAGCCAACAAGCTTTTGTCGGCTTTGAGAAAAGGCAAAATATCAGCCCGCATGTTGACCAAAAACTGAATGCCTTCAGGAAACACGCTGAAGCGCTGCAGCAAACGGCGACGCGGAGACACCGTGCTTTTACGCAGCCGTACCTCGGCTACCGCTTCGTCTGGTGTGCCAATGGCGGCGGCGTACTGTTCTTGCGCCTCTTTGGAGACCGTCGGGTTGGCCATGAACTGTTCGCTCATCAAAAGCCAGCAGTCGCGCCGCAACTCGGGCGTGGCCTGTGCATACCAGTGCGCCACCACCTTAGCGCGGCGTCCGCCCTCCACCTCACTCACGCGCGGGTCGACAATGGCTTGCAGTTCCTCAAGCGTACGGCGCAATGCACGGGGCGACATGGCTTCGTTTTGATGTTTTAGTGTCCCGCGCAGACGCTCTTGGGTTGTTCTACCGGATGCTTTAACGCTACTTTTTATTGCATTTTTATCAAAATGTACTCCGGCTAGCGTGCTTTTTAGCTTTGAAAGCTTGCCCTGAATGCCTGTTTTGACGGTTTCAGATGGTTCAACCTCCGCTTGTTCTTCTAAAGCAGCTTCGACAACTGAAGGGGGTTCAACCAGAGCGGCCGCTTTAGGGTGCGGCAACAGTTTGGAGACCTTGCTGCTGATCCATTCTTGCGTGTTCATGCGGCGGCCTGGCTGGGGTGGACGATTTTTTCCTGGCTTTCTTGGTTAGCACTCGCTAGAACGCCACTCTCTTGTACAACGCTGGCCAAACGGCTGGTCTGGCTGTCACGACGCTCGGCCAGGTCGCGCAGAGCATCGCGTTGGCGGGTCAAATGGGTGCGCATTGCCACTTCAGCACTTTCGGGGTCGCGTGCTTTCAGGGCTGCAAATATGGCCAGATGCTCGTTCAAGCTATGCTCAAGTCGTCGCGGTGCTTGCAAGGATTGCAAGCGAGCCAGCTTCAAGATTTTGCGCAAATCGCCAATCACCTGCGCCAACCAGCGGTTGTTGGCCAAGGTGATGATGGCTTCATGGATGGTGTAGTTGACCAAGTAGTAGTCGGCAATCCGCTTGGCAACCGCGTGAGCCGCCAAGCGTTGGTGCAAGATGTCCAGCGCAGCCAGATCGGCATCGGTGGCGTTTTTGGCGGCTTCAAATGCGCAGCGTCCTTCCAACAAGGCAATCACCGGGAAGATATCGTCCAAGTCGTTTTCGGTCACTTGACTCACGTAGCAGCCTTGGCGTGGTTCGTGGCGGACCAAGCCCTCAAATGCCAAAACCTTCAAGGCCTCGCGCAAAGGCGTGCGGGAGATGCTGAGCTTTTCGCACAATGCTGGCTCGTCCAAAAAAGCACCGGCAGCCAATTCACCCGAGAAAATCTGCTCCCGCAAAGTGCTGGCGACCTGCATGTGCAAAGAGTTGGGGACGAGGCGCATGGTGGAGTGGCTTGTTTGACAATAGTTTTTAAGTAGGATCTATGCCCTGAGTGACGACTTATTTTAAATAATTCTATGTAATTACAGGAAATTACACAATCGTAAACCCACGAAACATTCGCAGTGTTTACCCTATATTCATCAGTGAAAAATCACAAAGAATTTGAACATCAGGCCAACGTATTATTAAATATATAGCATACTAGTCAATAAATACGCCGGCTACAGGCTATAAAAGCTTATTAACGCTAAACTCGCTCAATAATCAACGCAATGCCCTGACCGACACCAATGCACATGGTGCACAGCGCATAGCGGCCTTGAATGCACTCCAGTTGATTCAGCGCCGTCGTCACCAAACGCGCTCCACTCGCGCCCAAAGGGTGACCCAGTGCAATCGCGCCACCGTTCGGGTTGACACGTGGGTCGTCGTCGGCCAGCCCCAAATCACGCAATACCGCTAAGCCTTGAGCGGCGAAAGCTTCGTTGAGTTCGATCACATCCATCTGTGCCAAGGTCAAACCAGTCAAAGCCAAGACTTTGCGGGTGGCTGGTGCTGGGCCGAAACCCATGATGCGGGGAGCGACGCCGGCCGTCGCCATGCCTACCACTCGAGCGCGGGGCTTGAGACCGTATTTGTTTACTGAGTCCTCATTTGCAAGTAACAAAGCACAAGCGCCGTCATTAACGCCAGAGGCGTTGCCCGCCGTGACACTGCCCTCAGGACGTACAATGGGTTTAAGTTTGGTCAACACTTCCAGCGTGGTGGCGCGGGGGTGCTCGTCTTGGCTGACGATAAGCGGGTCGCCCTTCTTTTGAGGAATCGACACGGGTGTGATTTCGGCGTTGAAAAAGCCACTTTGCTGGGCTTTGACGGCATTCATCTGCGAGCGCAGCGCCATCAAGTCTTGCGCGGCGCGGTCAATTTTGAAGTCTGTCGCGACGTTTTCGGCCGTTTCGGGCATGGAATCGACACCATATTGCGATTTCATCAGCTTGTTGACAAAGCGCCAGCCGATGGTGGTGTCATACACCGCGTTGTTGCGGCTGAAGGCCGTCTCCGCTTTGGGCATGACAAAGGGGGCGCGGCTCATGCTTTCAACACCACCGGCGATCATCAAACCAGCTTCGCCGGATTTGATAGCACGGGCTGCTGTACCAATTGCGTCCAGACCCGAACCGCAAAGGCGGTTGATGGTGGCACCCGGTACATCAACCGGCAATTCCGCCAACAAAGACGACATGTGCGCGACATTGCGGTTGTCTTCGCCGGCTTGGTTGGCACAACCGTAGAGCACATCGGTGACTGCAGACCAATCGACGCTGGGATTGCGAGCCATGAGCGCGCGGATGGGAATCGCACCTAAATCATCAGTCCGAACCGAGGACAAAGCACCACCATAGCGACCGAATGGGGTACGGATGGCGTCGACGATATAGGCTTGAGTCATGTGTAATTCCAATCAATATGTTTCTAAATGCAGGCGACCTTCTTTTTTCAGCGCTGCACCTACTGTATCCCAGTCGATGCCAGCTTCTTGCGCAACATGACGCATAGCGGACACAACGCCATCCTCCATGCTTTTGAGGCCGCAGACATAAAAATACGTGTTCGGGTCAGACAAAAGGGGTGCTAAATCGGCAGCCCGCTCTCGCATCAGGTCTTGCACGTAGCGTTTAGGCTGACCTTCAGTTCGCGAAAAGGCGAAGTTGATGTCGATAAAGTCTTTGGGCAAACTTTGCAGTGGTCCAAAGTAAGGCAATTCTTCTTTGGTTCGAGCGCCAAAAAATAAAAGCAGCTTGCCACCATCAAATTTGCCAGATTGACGCAAACGGCGACGCCATTCGGTCATAGCTCGCATGGGGGCACTACCGGTGCCTGTGCAAATCATGACAATGTTTGAGCGCGGCTGGTTTGGCATCAAAAAACTGCTGCCAAAGGGGCCAATCACCTGTACGCTCTCGCCCACCTTCAAATCGCACATGTAGTTGGATGCGGTACCACGAACGGGGTTACCTTGGTGGTCTTCTAAAACCCGTTTTATCGTCAACGACAAGTTGTTGTATCCAGGCCGCTCACCATTGCGCGGGCTGGCAATCGAATACTGGCGGGCGTGGTGTGGCTTGCCGGTAGCATCAACGCCGGGTGGCAAGATACCTATCGACTGCCCTTCCAAGACGGGAAACGGCATAGAGCCAAAATCTAAAACGATGTGGTGCGTATCGTATTCACGCCCGACTTCAGTCACGCGAACATTGCCAACCACAGTAGCAGTCACCATGTTCTTTGGCCCATACAGGTTGGTGTAAGCATGCGCAGCAGACCAAGGCGGCAGGTTTGATCCATAAGAGACGGAACCAGAGATAGCCGTTCCTGCAAATCCGTTAACCGAAGTCTGATCAACCGCTACAGATAGCTGCATCTCATCGTTATCGTTGGCATCGCTCAGAGTTTCAACGCCTTGCTCAGCCAATTGCTCTGCACTGAGCTCCGCCGGCAAATCATCCCAAGTCAACTGTACTTCTGGTGAGTAGGCCATCGCTCGAGGCATCATGCGCCAGTTATCTATCGAGCCCGTTGGGCATGGCGAGATGCAGTCCATACACAAATTACACTTGGTGGCATCGACCACGTAGTTGCGCGAATCGTGGGTGATGGCCTGCACTGGGCAAATACTTTCACAAGTGTTGCAGCGTATGCAGATTTCGGGGTCAATGAGATGCTGCTTGATGACTTCGGTATTCATTTAAGTTGCCTTGTAAGAAAGCGAATGCCGCCGCGTCGGGTCGCCCCAAGCAAGGCGTGACCGTCTTGGGGTGGTAGCGCAGGACGCGAAACGACAAGCGTGGGGGCTCAATTAAAACGCACGTACTCAAACTCGACCGGCTGGCGGTTGATACCCATCACTGGCGGTGCAATCCAGTTGGCAAATTTGCCTGGCTCAACGACACGTCCCATCAAGCTAGCCACATAGGCGCGGTCTTGGTCACTAGGCAACCATTTATCGACATTGGCTTTCCATTCGGCCTCAGACACCACGCGACCATCTGGTGACACTTTCACGCCGGCAAGAGCGCCAATATTACGATGAAATGCTTTATGCGGCACTTTGAGCGTCACTGGAATGCCTGCTTTTTCAAGCACGCGGTTCCAACGGCCAACGCCAGCGACAGAGTCAACAATGTAATCGTCACGCAGCACTTCATTCAGCGCATTGAGCATCGGCACTTCTTTTTCAACCAACTGACCGTCGCGTGCTTCGAGAACTTTGTAGGTTTGACCTTTGAGCACGTGGTCATCTACGCGCTTACCTTCTTCATAGCGACCTTTGAGGCCTGAGCTGTAAAAAGTTGCTGCATTGCTGGACTCGTCTGCACCAAACAAGTCAATCGTGACGCTGAAGTGGAAGTTGATGTAGCGCTGAATGGTCGGCAAATCAATGACACCGGCAGCACGCAACTTATTGACATCGTCAGTTTTCAATTCATTCATGGCGCGTGCAGTGCGCGAGATGACACGAGAAATGCCACTCTCTCCCACAAACATGTGATGTGCTTCTTCGGTCAACATGAACTTGGTCGTGCGCGCCAGCGGGTCAAATGCGCTCTCCGCCAAAGCACACAGTTGGTATTTTCCATCACGGTCAGTGAAGTAAGTGAACATAAAAAAGCTCAACCAATCGGGTGTCGCTTCATTGAAAGCGCCCAAAATACGTGGGTTATTTTCATCCCCTGAACGACGCTCCAACAAGGCATCAGCTTCTTCTCGTCCATCACGGCCAAAGTGTTTATGCAGCAAATACACCATCGCCCACAGGTGGCGGCCTTCTTCGACGTTGATTTGGAACAAGTTACGCAAGTCATACAT
>CBDUEA010000068.1:0-7890 GCA_965365965.1 uncultured Polaromonas sp.
GTGCAATCGCATAACCAAGTGTGGATTTGTAAACGCTTGGATATTGCCCAACATTGGAAAAAGGTTCACCCCTTCCAAGCCGTTTAATATCCGCTTTATTTTTCAATTTTGGCCTTTAACTTTCAATAACATTTACGCCTAACTTATATGAATCAATACGAACAACTCGACACGTGGATTGACGCTCACTTTGATGAGCAGGTTCAATTTTTACAAGAACTGATTCGCGTCCCCACGGACACACCACCAGGCAACAATGCACCCCACGCTGAACGCACGGCGCAGCTTTTGCATGCTTTTGGTTTTGAAGCTGAAAAACATGCCGTACCAGTTGAAGAGGTCAAAGCAGCTGGCTTGCAATCCATCACCAACTTGCTGGTCAAACGCAATTACGGTGCTGGCAAAACCGTGCTGCTGAATGCGCACGGCGATGTTGTCCCACCAGGTGACGGTTGGACGCATGCCCCATATGGTGGCGAAATTGAAAATGGAAAAATTTATGGCCGCGCTGCTGCCGTCAGCAAAAGTGATTTTTCAACCTTCACTTTTGCAGTCCGCGCACTGGAGGCTGTCGTCAAGCCAAAAACGGGCAACGTTGAATTGTTGTTTACGTATGACGAAGAGTTTGGTGGTGAACTAGGCCCGGGCTGGATGCTCAAGCATAAAATTATTGACCCTGACTTGATGATTGCCGCAGGCTTCAGCTACCAAGTCATTACTGCGCACAACGGCTGCCTACAAATGGAAGTCACCGTGCACGGCAAGATGGCGCATGCGGCTATTCCTGAATCTGGCGACGACGCGATCCAAGCTGCCGTGCAAATTCTTAATGCGCTTTATCATCAAAACACCTTGTACAAGCAGGTGACCTCCAAGGTTGAAGGCATTACCCACCCTTACTTGAATGTTGGTTTGATTGAAGGCGGAACCAATACCAACGTTATCCCAGGGCGCGCGAGCTTTAAGCTAGACCGCCGCATGATTCCTGAAGAAAACCCCGTCGAAGTTGAGGCAACATTGCGAAAAATCATTGCCGACGAAACTGCAAAACTTAAAGGCATCAGCGTTGACGTTAAACGTCTGGTTTTGGCCAACTCGATGAAGCCCTTGGCTGGCAACAAGCCCTTGGTTACAGCCATTCAAAAACATGGGGAAGCCGTTTTTGGCGAGCCGATTCCAGCGATGGGTACACCGCTTTACACCGATGTCCGACTGTTCAGTGAAGTCGGTATTCCTGGCGTTATTTACGGTGCAGGACCGCGCACGGTGCTTGAATCTAACGCCAAACGTTCTGACGAACACTTGGTTTTAGAAGACCTGCGCCGCGCCACCAAAGTGATCGCGCGCAGCTTGAGCGATTTGTTGGCAGGGTAACGAGTCCTTCAACAAATCCTTTAGCGTTCCGTCTCGATATCCGGAATCCGCGTAAAAGCAATCCGCATGGGTGCATGGTCCAGCGCCCCATGCGCGCTGGTGAAAGTCCACATAAGCCTCATGTTGTCCCACAATCAACACAATTTCAGGGCATAAATGACGTGCTTCCGCCACACCTGAACCCGTTTTGACGCCAAACGCTTTTGCCTCATAACTGGCCGCGATGCAGCATGAACTCTCCGCCATGACCGGCACCACGCCCACAGGACGCCCGCGCAGTGCAGGGTTGATTTGCTGCTCAACCGAGGCAAAGTAGGAATTAAAGTCGACAAAAAGTGTGCGGAGCATAAAAAAACCTGTCTAAACCATGAAATAAGGCATAAATATGACTCTAGCCTTCTTATTTGCTCGTTAATTAGCTATATTATTAATAGCAAAATAATTTAACGAATCTTATATTACTGTTTATTTATACAGTATTTTTTCGTTAAGATAAAAATAAAGCCAATGAAAGGGAATACCCTAGTATTTTTGTGTTGAATTTTCAGTAATTACTGAAAATTCAGGAATAAAAAGATAATAGGCGCATGACAAACCTCCCCCAAACCAAATTACCGCCACTCAATCGTCAATTTGTTGCCCACTTTGGCGAAATGGGGAGCCGCTGGGGCATTAACCGCACCGTTGGACAGATTTATGCGCTGATTTTTATCTCGCAACGTGCCCTGAATGCCGATGAAATTGCCGACACTTTAGAGTTTTCTCGCTCTAACGTCAGCATGGGGCTGAAAGAACTGCAGTCATGGCGGCTGGTGAAATTGCGCCACCAAACCGGCGATCGACGCGAATACTTTGAGGCTCCGCAGGATGTGTGGGAAATCTTCAAAGCGCTGGCTGAAGAGCGCCGCCGCCGCGAAATTGAACCCACCCAATCCATGCTGCGTATGGCGCTGCTAGAGGAGTCCACGAGCGCAGAGGAGCAATACGCCCAAACCCGTATGCGTGAGATGCATGATTTGATTGAAAAGCTGATGACTTGGTTTGACGATGTGCAAAAGCTCGCCCCTGAGACCGCCAAACAACTGATGGGCATGGGCTCCACGGTGACCAGGGTATTGGAGTTCAAGGACCGTCTCACCGGCGCGGGGCGCAAGTATTCAGATTCAAACTCAAATTCCAGTTTTTAGAAGGACACAGCATCATGGACACCCTCATTCTGTCGCGGTTGCAGTTTGCAGCCAACATGAGTTTTCATATCTTGTTCCCTACCATCACGATTGCGATGTGTTGGCTGTTGCTGTTCTTCCGCATCAAAGCCATGTCGACAAGAGGAACTGCGGCGACAGATGCTTGGGAAGAAGCCTATTATTTTTGGACCAAGGTGTTTGCGCTTACTTTCGCATTGGGTGTGGTGTCAGGCATCACCATGAGTTTTCAGTTCGGCACCAATTGGCCGGGTTTCATGGAGAAAACGGGTAATATCGCCGGCCCCTTGCTGGGCTATGAGGTGTTGACCGCCTTCTTTTTAGAAGCCACCTTCTTGGGCATCATGCTGTTTGGGCGGCAACGTGTGTCACCTCGCATCCACTTGATGGCCACAGTTTTGGTGGCGATCGGCACCACCATGTCCGCTTTTTGGATTTTGAGTTTGGACTCCTGGATGCAAACGCCAGCGGGTTACGAGATCATCGATGGCAAATTTTTCGCCAAAGACTGGTTTGCCGTGGTGTTCAACCCCTCCTTTCCCTACCGTTTTGGTCACATGTTGTTGGCCTCTATGCTGACTGCGTCGTTTTTAATGGCGGGTCTGAGTGCATGGCAAATCCTCAAAGGCACTGCGACCAAAGGCACGTTCAAAGCGCTGCAAACCGCAGTGATCGCAGCCAGCATCGCTATTCCGCTACAAATTGTGATGGGTGATGCGCATGGCCTCAATACCTTGAAACACCAACCCGCCAAAATTGCAGCGATTGAAGGCATTTGGCAAACCGAAAAGGGTGCACCGCTGACGCTGTTTGGTTTTCCGAGTGAAAAAGACAAAAAAACCTTGTTTGCAATTGAAATCCCCAAAGCAGCCAGTCTGATTTTGCTGCACGACGCAGAGGGTGAAATCAAAGGCCTCAACGAATTTGAAGGTAAGCATCCGCCTGTCGCACCCGTCTTTTGGGCCTTCCGAGTGATGGTTGGTTTAGGATTTTTAATGCTCGCTGTGGCGTGGACAAGCGCTTGGAGCTTGTGGCGTCAACGCAAGACGGCCTTGATGACCCTGGCAAATCGATATTTGCCACTCGCCAAACCCCAGCTGTACCTACTGGCAGCCATGACCTTCTCTGGCTGGATCGCCACCTTGGCGGGTTGGTATGTGACTGAAATTGGTCGTCAACCCTACATTGTGTATGGCTTGCTGTCGACGGCAGATGTGGTCACCCAGCATTCGTCGCCCATGGTCTGGGTAACCTTTTTAACCTACTTGACGGTGTATGTGCTGCTGCTGGCTGCCTACATTGGCGTGCTTAAGTACATGGCAGAACACCCGCCCAAGCCAGATGATGCGACTAACACCATTGCTGCAAAGGGAATATCAACAGCAACGGCAAAGTCAACTTCAACCTCCCTGCTGCAAGGAGCTTGATATGGAACTAACTTGGAGTTACCTCGCCCCTTTGCTGTTCATGGCGGTGATGGGCTTGGCATTGCTGATATATGTGATTTTGGATGGCTATGACCTTGGCGTTGGCATGCTGCTACCTTGGGCTGCGGATGATGAAAAAGACGTGATGATTTCCAGTATTGGCCCGTTTTGGGATGCCAACGAAACCTGGCTGGTGCTGGGCGTGGGCGTGCTGCTCACCGCCTTCCCGCAGGCGCATGGCGTGGTGCTGACGGCTTTGTATCTGCCCGTTGCCATCATGCTGATTGGCCTGATTTTGCGCGGTGTGGCGTTTGACTTTCGGGTCAAAGCACACATCAACCACAAGCCATTTTGGAACCGTATTTTTACCATCGGCTCCTACGTAATGAGTATTTCTCAGGGTTGGATGCTGGGCAGCTACATCACTGGTTTTGGCGAGAGCTGGTTAGCTTTGGCCTTCAGCGCCGGTATTGCCATCACGTTGCCCGCAGCTTATGCCATGCTGGGTGCTGGCTGGCTCATCATGAAAACCAGCGACAGCTTGCAAGCCAAAGCCGCCATGTGGGGGCAACGCGTGCTGTGGCCTATGGGCATTGCACTGCTTGGCATATCGCTGGCGACGCCTTTGGTCAGCGCTACCGTATTTGCCAAGTGGTTCGCCTTTCCAGAAATATTCGCCCTGCTACCCATTCCCTTGGCATGCACCGCTGCATTTTTTGCCATCCGACACGTTTTGATAACGCCGAAGGTGGTGCAAGCAGGCTACGGTTGGCTGGTCTTTGGAGGTACTGTGCTCATCTTTGTGATGGCCTTTTTCGGCTTAGCCTACAGCTTGTTCCCGTACATTGTGATAGACCGCATCTCAGTTTGGCAAGCAGCCAGTGCGACCGAGTCGTTGACCATTTTGTTCATCGGTGTCGCTATCACCCTTCCCGCTATCATCGGCTACACAGTGTTCATGTACCGGGTCTTTTGGGGCAAGGCAAGAGAGCTGTCTTACTGAGCCATCAAGCCAGCATATTTATGCGTATTCGCGCTGCAGCAACTTGCTACGTGCCTCAATGTACTCACGCTTGAGCTGCGCCACGTAATCAGCCGTGCTTTGCACTTTGGTGATAGCACCAATGCCTTGGCCGCATCCCCAAATGTCTTTCCAGGCTTTAGTCTTGTCGCCGCCGAAGTTCATTTTGCTCGGATCGCTGACCTCCAGATTGTCTGGGTCCATGCCTGCATTGCGAATGGAAGGCGCTAAGTAGTTGCCATGTACGCCTGTGAAGAGGTTGCTGTAGACGATGTCGTCAGAGTTGCTGTCAACAATCGACTGTTTGTAGGCGTCGGCTGCTCGTGCTTCTTCAGTCGCAATGAAGGCGGAGCCGATATAGGCAAAGTCTGCACCCATGGCTTGCGCCGCGAGAACTGCTGCGCCAGTTGAGATAGAACCACTCAAGGCAATCGGACCATCAAACCATTGGCGAATCTCTTGAATCAGGGCGAACGGGCTCTTCACGCCCGCGTGGCCACCAGCGCCTGCTGCAACGGCGATCAAGCCATCAGCGCCCTTTTCAATGGCTTTGTGGGCGTGCTTGTTGTTGATGATGTCATGTAGCACCACACCGCCGTAGCTGTGGGCCGCCGCATTGATGTCTTCACGCGCACCCAGGCTGGTGATGATGATGGGCACTTTGTATTTGACGCACATGGCCATGTCGTGCTCTAGCCGGTCGTTGGACTTGTGCACGATCTGGTTGATGGCAAAGGGGGCGGCCGGTTTGTCAGGGTGCGCTTTGTTGTAAGCGGCCAGGGTTTCCGTGATCTCAATCAACCACTCCTCCAACTGCTCGGCAGGCCGTGCATTGAGTGAAGGCATGGAGCCAACCACACCAGAAATACACTGGGCGATGACCAGCTTGGGGTTGCTGATGATGAACAGCGGTGAGCCGATGATGGGGAGCGGCAGGTGGTTCAGGGCGCCGGGCAGTCTTGACATAGGGTCTCCAAATGATGCTTTTTAACTAAAATAGATAAAATACAGGTAAATATAGCTGTAGCCGGCGTATTTATTTATTAGTTTGCTATTAAATATACAGCAAACTAAGTTAAACGTAAAAATCAAAACAAACCGGATATCAGCGCTTAGAAGGAATCTAATGCCAATGCTGTCACACTGGCGGCACCATCCACAATACTGCCGCGCATGCCGGGAGCTTTGCACAGCAGGTGTTCAGCGTAAAACTGGGCTGTGATGATTTTGGCCTGCATGAAGGCCTCATCTTCACCGCCAGCCGCCAATTGGGCTTCTGCTGCCAGCAAACCACGCGCCATTTGCCAGCCAGCCATCAAATTGCCCGCCAACATCAAATAAGGCACGCTTCCGGAGAACACAGCGTTTGGCGATGCCTTGGTATTACCAGCGACAAAATCGACCACATCCACAAACGCCAAGCGCGCTGCAGTGAGGTGTTTGGCGACAGCTTTTGCTGCAGCGCTGCCACTCTTGGCCAGCTCAGCTTCTGTGACTTCAATTTGAGCGGCGATGCCTTTTGCGGTTTGACCACCGTCACGCGCTGTTTTACGGCCAACCAAGTCGTTGGCCTGAATGGCCGTCGTGCCTTCATAAATTGTCAAAATCTTCGCATCGCGGTAATACTGCTCAGCACCCGTTTCTTCAATAAAGCCCATGCCGCCGTGTACTTGTACGCCCAGACTGGTGACTTCCAAACTCATTTCAGTGCTGTAACCTTTGATCAGCGGCACCATGAACTCGTAAAACGCCAGATTTTGCTTGCGAACGTCTTCGTCCGCATGGTGGTGCGAAGCGTCATAAGCCGCAGCGGAACTGATGGCCATGGCGCGGCAACCCTCGGTGTAGGCGCGCATGGTCATGAGCATACGTTTCACGTCAGGGTGGTGAATGATGGGTGCGCTGGCATTCATAGAGCCATCCACCGGGCGACTTTGCACGCGGTCTTTGGCAAATTGCACCGCTTTTTGGTAGGCGCGCTCTGCAATCGCAATACCCTGTACGCCCACGCCAAAACGAGCTGCATTCATCATGATGAACATGTACTCTAAGCCACGGTTTTCTTGGCCTACCAAATAGCCGACACCGCCACCATGGTCACCAAACTGCAACACCGCCGTCGGGCTGGCTTTGATGCCCATTTTGTGTTCGATACTGACGCAATGCACGTCATTGCGTGCGCCCAGTGAACCGTCTTTGTTCACCATAAATTTGGGTACGACGAATAAACTGATGCCCTTCACGCCCTCTGGCGCGCCCACGACCCGTGCCAGCACCAGATGGATGATGTTCTCAGCCATGTCATGCTCACCCCAGGTGATGTAAATTTTGGTGCCAAACACCTTGTACGTTCCGTCTGGCTGCGGCTCAGCACGGGTGCGCACCGCAGCCAAATCGCTGCCAGCTTGTGGTTCGGTCAAGTTCATCGTGCCCGTCCATTTACCGCTGACCAAGTTTTCTAGGTAAATGGCTTTCAAATCATCAGAGCCCGCCGTCAACAAAGCCTCAATCGCGCCATCGCTCAACAATGGGCAAAGGGCAAAGCTCATATTAGCGCTGTTCACCATCTCCCCACATGCTGAACCAATGGTTTTAGGCAACCCTTGCCCACCAAAATCTTGCGGGTGCTGCAGTCCTTGCCAACCGCCTTCGGCAAATTGCTTAAATGCTTCTTTAAAGCCAGGTGTCGCTGTGACCACGCCGTCTTTCCAGCTGGACGGGTTTTTATCGCCCTCCCAGTTCAAGGGACTGAGCACGCCCTCGCAAAGCTTGGCGCATTCATCCAACACGGCTTGGGCTGTGTCATAGCCCGCATCTTCAAAGCCGGGGAGTTGAGCCACTTGGTCAATATTGGCCAAATGCT
>CBDUEA010000069.1:0-7838 GCA_965365965.1 uncultured Polaromonas sp.
GGACTTTGGTGTTGACGTTGCGCTCGTATTGGGTGATGGGGTGTTGGTCGTGGCACATGCTGTTAAAGCTAGGGTGGTTACGATAACAATGAATCGACCCAGTTGGGTCCATTTGGATTTAAAAAAGGCGGTGTTCATTAAAACTTATTTTTCCAGTCACGCAAGACGGCAAAAGCTTGTTCATCGTTTGGCGTTAAATTGTTGTCAGAGTTTGCTGCAGTGTAGGTGCGAATGGATCGCCGAATGGTCGGTTCATTACTGCGTAAAAATGGGTTGATTTGACGTTCGATCTCAATCGTTGATGGCAAAGTTGGTAAGTGGTTGGCTCGCAAAGTTTGGCAATGTTTGGTGTAGTTGACCAGATTGACGTTATCTGGTTCCACAGTATTTGCAAATTTAAGGTTGGATAGAGTGTACTCATGTGCCGGGCAGACCAAGGTATTACTTGGTAAAGCTGCTAATTTATTTAATGAATCTAACATTTGCGCCGGAGTCCCTTCAAATAGACGACCACAGCCACCAGAAAATAAAGTGTCACCACAAAAGAGAATTGGGACTTTTAGATTTGAATGTGAAGTCCCCGTTTGCTTTAGATTTACTTCTGCGCAATAGTAAGCTATGTGGCCTGCCGTATGTCCCGGCACATCGATGACTGAAAAGGGCAAATCCAAAACCTTACAAATATCACCTTCATTCACGCGAGTAACCGGCTCGGGAATCGTTTCGTAGCCCGGACCATAAACTTGAGCTCCAGTTGCAAGTCTAAGCTTATTCACCCCACCTACATGGTCAGCATGATGATGTGTGACTAGAATGGCAACGAGTTTCAGGTCGAGCTGCGTCAGCGCAAGCGTCACAGTCTCAGACTCTCCAGGGTCAACCACAATGGCATTTACGCCATCGTGAAGAAGCCAAAAGTAATTATCGTTAAAGGCAGGTAGTGGAATTAAATTCATGAGCGGTCAAATTATAAGTATGCAAGACTGGTTGAATACAGCGCCTGGCGAGTATTTGCTTGCCTGGGAAAAAGCGCAGTTTGATAAAGTCGTGGCCGATATTTTTGGCTATCATGCCCTACAACTCGGATTAGCGCCATTGCCTGCTTTGCAAAGCAATCGTATGCCGCACCGCTGGTTGGCCGTACCCACAACTGGCTTCACTGAAAGCACAGTCCTAGATGCTAGGCGACAAAGTGAAAACGGTTCAAATTCTGAGTCAATTAAGAAAACTGCCGATTTAATCACGGATTTTGACGCACTGCCATTTTTTGAAAATAGCTTAGATTTGTTGGTACTCCCGCACAGTTTGGAGTTGAGTCCCGATCCGCACGCAACTCTTCGCGAAGCTCAGCGGGTTTTGGTTCCCGAGGGTAAATTAGTGATTTGTGGTTTTAACCCTATGAGCTTGTGGGGATTGCGCCAAACGCGTGGACATTTATACCGTCGATTGGGCCAACTATTAAGATTGGGCGATGCTGCTGAATCAGCACAAAATTCTGGGTTTGGTGAGCTATTTTTACCAGAAGCAGGTGAATTTATCGCCCATAGAAGATTGAGGGATTGGCTCCGACTACTCAACTTTGAGATTGAATTGGACCAGTTCGGTTGTTACCGGCCTGCAGTACGCAAAGAAAAGTGGCTACAACAGTTTGCTTGGATGGACAAAGTTGGTGCAAGATACTGGCCTATCTTTGGCGCGGTGTATTGTGTCGTGGCTGTCAAGCGCGTACATGGTATGCGATTGCTCAGTCCAAATTGGAAGAGTGTTCGTGCTACTGCGGTTGCTCCTGTTTCTGTAGCAAATAAAGTAAATTATATGCCGGCTAAGGATGAATTATTAGAATGAATAAGATTGTTATTTATACAGACGGCGCGTGCAAAGGTAATCCTGGTCCGGGTGGCTGGGGGGTGCTTTTACGTTCAAGTGGGCATGTAGAGAAAGAGCTCTTTGGTGGTGAAAAGGTGACAACGAATAATCGGATGGAGTTGACAGCAGTTATCGAGGCGTTACTTGCTTTAAAAAGACCTTGCGATGTGACCTTGTACATTGACAGCAAATATGTCTTGCAAGGTGCAACAGAATGGTTGGCAGGTTGGAAAGCAAGAGGTTGGAGAACTGCCGCTAAAGCACCTGTAAAAAATGTTGATTTGTGGGAAAAATTGGATGCCTTGCTCACAACAGGTGGACACAAAATTGCTTGGTCGTGGGTCAAAGGACATGCAGGCGATCCAGGTAACGAGCGTGCGGATGCGTTGGCCAATAAGGGCGTCGAATTGGCTTTGCGCACTGTTTAGTCGCTCAAGAATTTGTTGACTGAATGCGCTAAATAGTCCGTAAAACTGAATTTATAAAAATATTTGAGACAAAAATTTCCATGGCTTCAAAAGTAATTTATTCGACGGTTGCTGTTTTGGGCATTGCTGCTGCCTCTGGCGCGGCTTGGTGGTACCAAAATAAAGCGCTGACTTCGTCTGCGGTTGCTGTTGGTACTGCACCAAACAACGGTGTTATTCCAAACGAAGCTCAACGAAATGCTGTTCAGGGTGGGGCTGCTGGACCAGCACGACCACCTTCCGTTGAGTCGGCTAAAGTTGGACTCACGAAGCTGACAGACGATACACAGGCTGTAGGTAGTTTAAAGTCTCGTCAAGGTGTCACTTTGCGCCCAGAAGTGAGTGGACGCATCACGCAACTGAACTTTAAAGATGGCGCTCCTGTTAGAAAAGGTCAGCTGTTGGTTCAGTTCGATGACCAATTGCAACTTGCCCAAGTCAAACAAAGTCAAGCCGAGTTGTCCATTGCGCAGGCTAACCACAAACGCAACCAAGATTTGGTTGCTCAAAACTTTATCAGCAAGCGATCAGTCGATGAAAGTGCTGCTAATCTAGAGGTTGCACAAGCTAAATTGACGTTATCACAAGCCACCGCCGCACGCCTCAAAATAAAAGCACCTTTTGACGGTATCACGGGTATTCGATCGGTGAACGTAGGAGATTATTTAAAAGATGGCGGTGATATTGTCAACGTAGAAGACATCGCTGCGGTTTTTGTGGATTTCCGCTTGCCTGAACGGTTTCAAACCAAGGTAAAAAAAGGGCAAAAAGCGCAAATAGACATAGACGCTTTACCCGGTCGTCAGTTTACAGCTGTGATTCAAGCCATCGACCCATTGATCGATGCCAATGGTCGCTCTGTTGGCGTGCGTGCCTGTATTGATAATCGCCAAAAGCAGTTGCGTCCTGGCATGTTTGCACGTGTCAACACCGTTTTTGGAGAGCGTGAAAACGCGAAAGTAGTACCTGAGGAAGCGATCGTGCCACTTGCGGGAAAACAGTTTGTCATCAAGCTCGTCGATGGTGCAGAAAAAGACACAAAAACAACGCAGCGTGTGGAAGTTAAAGTTGGTATTCGTCGTCCAGGACGCGTTGAAATTATTGAAGGCGTGAGAGAAGGTGATGAAGTCGTCACAGCGGGTCAGCAGCGCATACAAAAAGATGGCACCGTGGTCAAAGTGCTTGAACTGACAAAGTCTGGCGGAGCAGGCAGTTCGAGCAGCGCAGGCGCAGCTCGTCCAGTAACGGCAAGTGTTGCTGCGCCAAGTGGCATGGCTGCTACAAATGCCAAACCCTTGCTCGGTCCCAACCCTTGCCTTGAAGGGAAAGTCTGATGCAACTTGCTGAAATCTCCATCCGACGCCCGGTTTTAGCGACTGTTTTGTCGTTATTGGTTGTATTGATTGGCGCTGTCAGTTTCACGCGATTGTCAGTTCGTGAGTACCCCAAAATTGACGAGCCCGTGGTGACCGTTAGTGTTCGTTATCCTGGCGCCTCTGCCGAGGTGGTTGAGTCTCAAATCGCGAAAACGTTAGAAGATTCTATTGCTGGGATTGATGCGGTTGATGTGATTACGTCAGTGAGCAGGGCAGAGCAAGCTCAGATCAGCGTGCGGTTTCGGTTGGAAAAAGACGCTGATGCTGCCGCAGCTGAGGTGCGTGATCGCACAGCCCGTGTGCGAAATCGATTGCCGCAAGCCATCGATGAACCGGTGATTGCTAAGGTTGAGTCAGATGCTTTTCCAGTGATCTGGTTGGCATTTTCTAGCGACACTTTGAACCCCTTGCAAATTAATGATCTAGTAACTCGTATTGTCAAACCGCGTTTGCAGACGGTGACCGGTGCTGCGGATGTACGCATATTTGGTGAGCGCAAATATGCCATGCGGGTTTGGTTGGATCCTGACAAGCTGGCTGCTTTTAAATTAACCACCCAAGATGCAGAAGATGCCATCAAGCGGAACAATATTGAAATCCCCGCTGGACGGATTGAGTCAACTCAGCGCGAGTTCAGCGTCACTTCGCAAACCAGTCTAGAAAAACCGAATCAATTTGCTGAAATAGTCATCAAAACAGTGAACGGTTTTCCTGTGAAGATGCGAGATGTGGCTCGAATTCAGGAGGGGCCTGCAGAGGAGCGTAGCTCCGTTCGTTTGAATGGCAAATACGCCATTTCAGTGGGAGTCATTCGTCAGGCGACGGCAAACCCTTTGGTCCTGTCACAAGGTGTGCGCGACATGATGCCGAAGCTGAAGGCTGATTTGCCTGCGGATATGAGCATAGATATAGCCAATGACAATTCTGTATTTATTGAGCGCTCCATCAGCAATGTGTACCAGACCATTTTTGAAGCTGTTATTTTGGTGGCTTTGGTCATTTTTGTTTTTCTTCGAACCTTGCGCGCGTCCATCATCCCCATCATCACAATTCCAGTGAGCTTGATTGGCGCTTTTGCCATGATGGCTCTGGCAGGTTTTACCATCAATACCTTGACGTTGCTGGCATTGGTACTTGCCATTGGTTTGGTTGTGGATGATGCGATTGTTGTTCTGGAGAACATTTATCGCCATATCGAAGAAGGCTTAGATCCTTTTTCTGCTGCTATCAAAGGCGTTCGCGAAGTGGGGTTTGCCGTGGTGACGATGACGGCAACTTTGGTGGCCGTGTATGCACCTTTGGCCTTCACGCCTGGGCGAACGGGTCGATTGTTTGTTGAGTTTGCCTTGGCCTTGGCTGGTGCTGTCGTCGTTTCAGGCTTTGTTGCTTTGACACTGTCGCCGATGATGTGCTCGCTGCTGCTTAAGCATAACCCTAAGCCCAATTTGTTTGACCGCTCTATGGAGCGTGGACTCAGTGCGCTGACCAATGGCTACAGCCATTTACTGCGTTGGATTGTTTCCACTGGATACGACACACAGAAACAACAAACAGGATTGATGGCTGCAGTTAAACGTACGTTTGTGCATACTCGCTGGATCGTTTTAAGTGTGATGTTGATTTGTGCAGTCTCGATTTATTTGATTTTTCCAAATATGAAACGGGAGTTATCTCCTTTAGAAGATCGAGGCGTTATTTTGGCGGTTGTGAATGCGCCTGATGTATCCACTTTGGATTTCACATCCCGCTATGTGAATGCGATGGAGCAAACTGGCATGCAGTACAAAGAGTTTGATCGCATCTTTGTGACGGCGGGCAATCCGACAGTTTCTCAAGCCAACGTTTTTTATCGTGCGGTTGATTGGAAAGATCGCAAGAAAACGACCTTAGAACTGGCCCGCGAAATGCAGCCCAGTTTTGCACGACTCGCGGGCGTGACGGCGTTTCCCATTACACCACCGTCATTGGGGCAGGGCTTTCGTGAGCGGCCAATCAATTTTGTAGTAGTTACCTCTGAGAGTTATCAAAACCTCAACGGTGTGGTTCGTCAATTCATGGACGAAATTGCTAAAAATCCAGGCTTCTTGACGCCTGATATTGACTTGCGGCTGAACAAACCAGAGTTGAAAATTGACGTAGATCGTGCAAAAGCTACTGATCTGGGTGTGAGTGTTGAAGTCGTAGCTCGCGCCATCGAAACGATGTTAGGTGGAAGGCAAGTCACACGATACAAGCGCGATGCAGATCAATATGATGTGATTGTTCAAATTCAAGACTCAGGTCGAAATACTCCAGATGACATTGAAAAAATCTTTGTGCGCGGACGAAATGAGGCCATGATTCCTCTTTCAGCTTTGGTGAAAGTTCGGGAGGCCGTTGCACCACGCGAGTTGAATCATTTCGGGCAGCTTAGATCGGTATCGATTACATCGAATTTGGCACCTAATTATTCCCAAGGTGAAGCGCTTGCATTTTTAGATGCCACAGCCAAGAGGGTACTCAAACCTGGTTACAGCACTGATTTGAATGGTAGTTCACGTGAATTTAAAAATTCGCAAGGATCACTGGGGATTGTTTTTATTCTCGCCTTGTTATTCATCTTTTTAGTCTTAGCCGCACAGTTTGAAAGCTTCATTGACCCCTTTGTCATCATGCTTTCAGTGCCTATGTCCATGATTGGTGCGCTAGTCGCTTTGCAATGGAGTGGTGGGTCGCTGAACGTGTACTCGCAGATTGGACTGATTACTTTGGTTGGTTTGATTACCAAACATGGTATTTTGATTGTGGAGTTTACAAACCAATTGCGCCACGATGGAATGGCAACGATTGATGCATTGGTTAAAGCATCCTCACAGCGTTTGCGCCCCATTTTGATGACGACGGGTGCAATGGTTCTTGGCGCATTGCCTTTGGCCTTGTCTACCGGTGCTGGGGCTGAAAGCCGTATTCAGATTGGTTGGGTTATTGTGGGCGGTATGTCATTGGGAACGCTGTTGACCATTTTTGTGGTGCCCACGATGTACAGCATTTTTGCGCGCAAGACGGTACCGGGTGCTAAGACCGCTATTGAACAATCAAGCCCAGCTACAGAACGCTATAAGGAATTAGTGGCAAAGTAGCTTGTATGAATGGTCTTTAGATAGATGTTGGCGATCTCAAACAGCGCCATAAAACATCAACACGTCAACTTCATCGCCAACAGCCACGGAAGTTTGATCGTGGTGCAACACGATCAAACCATTGGCTTGCACCATGGAGCTCAGTACGCCTGATCCTTGATTACCCGTGGTTTTAACCTGAAGCGACCCGTCTGAGCCTGTGCTTACCGTCCCACGTTGGTATTCGGTGCGGCCGGTTTTTTTGCGTATAGCCTCCACACTACGTGCTTTGAGCAAAGGCTGCGCCAGTGAGGTGCACCCCATCATGCGAAGCAGTGCAGGCCGAACAAATGCTAAAAAAGTGACCATGACGGCCACTGGGTTGCCGGGCAAGCCAAACAAGACGGCGCTATGGTTTTGTGAGTGCTCCAAGCTGCTATTATTTATATAGCTATCATTGTTTATTTTATGCTGGCTAGACTCGAAATTGTCTTCAATTTTAGAGCTAATACGTCCAACAGCCATGGGACGACCTGGACGCATTGCAATTCTCCAAAACGCGACACCACCTGAGTTTGCACCGAGTTTTTTCATCATCACGCGGGTGTAGTCTGCCTCGCCGACGCTAACGCCGCCGCTGGTGATGATGGCATCTGCCGCTGCCGCTGCTTGGAGGAAAGTGGCCTCAAGCAGCGTTTGCTCATCGGGTACGACACCTAGATCAATCACTTCACAGCCTAAGCGTTTGAGCAAACCAAAAACCGTGTACCGGTTGCTGTCATAAACAGCGCCTTCGCGCGGCGGCTCGCCCAAACTCAGTATTTCGTCACCTGTTGAAAAGTAGGCAACGCGCACCTTGCGGTACACGTTGACCTTTGCCAGCCCTAAGCTAGCAATCAAACCGAGCGCGGCGGGTGTCAGCAAATCACCTTGGTGCAGTGCAGGTTGGCCTTGCATCAAGTCTTCACCTGCTTTGCGATGGTTGTCGCCTACATTCAGAATGCCGACCGCTATGCTGATTTGTGATTTGT